>CAIMVB010000092.1 GCA_903844785.1 uncultured Rhodospirillales bacterium
CGGCGATGTGGATTACGCGGGCGTCGCGCAGCAGGTGTTTCTGGCGACCGATGCGGCGAAGGCGATGCGCGAACTTGGTATGCAAGTGCCGGCGAGTGCATCCCGCACGCATCGCATTTTCGGGCGGGATTTCGATCCCGCGCAGCCGGAAGCCTATCTGAACAGCTTCGCCATTCGTCGTTCGTAATGACTGCAAGCGTTTCATTCTGGCGGTCAGCCGGGCTTTCGCTGCTCATCTTGGCGATCTTCCTGGGCGCCTGGGAAATCGCTGTCATGCCGAAGGCTGGCGGCGGTGGCGCGGCGCTTGATCCTGAATATGCCGCGCTGTTGGGCCAGGCGGCGGCGCAGGGCGGCACCACGCCCATGCCGGGGCCAAGCGCCATCGGCAAACGGCTTTTCGAATTATTGGCTGACCCCTTCTATGTGCGCGGGCCGAATGATCAGGGCATTGGCGTGCAAATCGCCTATTCGCTGCTGCGCGTTGGCGCGGGCTTTGGGCTTGCTGCCATTGTCGCCATTCCGCTTGGTTTTGTGATCGGCATGTCGCCTTTGCTCAATGCCGCGCTTAATCCCTTCATTCAGGTGTTGCGCCCAGTCTCGCCGCTCGCC
Source organism: uncultured Rhodospirillales bacterium (assembly GCA_903844785.1). Lineage (GTDB taxonomy): Bacteria > Pseudomonadota > Alphaproteobacteria > Acetobacterales > Acetobacteraceae > Neoroseomonas. The sequence continues at coordinate 610 of CAIMVB010000092.1, forward strand.
TGGATGCCTCTCGCTCTCTATTCCATCAAGGATAGCGCGATTTCAGCGGTTTTCGTGATTTTCATCTGCTCCATCTGGCCCATGCTGCTGAATACCGCCTTTGGCGTGGCATCGGTGCGGCGTGAATGGCTGAATGTGGCGCGCACCTTGGAAGCGGGGCGCTGGCGCACCGCCATTCGCGTGATCCTGCCCGCCGCGGCACCCACCATTGTGACGGGCATGCGCATTTCAATCGGCATTGCCTGGTTGGTGATTGTCGCAGCCGAGATGTTGGTCGGTGGCACGGGCATTGGCTACTGGGTGTGGAATCAATGGAACAATCTTTCCATCGCCGATATCGTGATTGCCATTCTCATGATCGGCCTGGTCGGCCTGGCGCTGGACCGGTTGCTCGGCCTTGGCGCGCGCGCCGTGGCCTGGCGGGAATAAGCCCATGACAGCCTATGTTTCCATTGAAGGTGTCGCGCGCCGCTATGGGCCGACCACTATCTTCCAGGATGTCTGGTTCGGCATTGCACGCGGCGAATTCGTCTGCCTGGTTGGTCATTCCGGCTGCGGCAAAACCACCATCCTGAATATCCTGGCCGGGCTTGAAGCGCCTGATGATGGCGCGGTGATTGTGGATGGCCAGGCGATTTCCGGCCCATCGCTTGATCGCGCCGTGGTGTTTCAGGGGCATGCGCTGATGCCTTGGATGACGGCCGCCGGCAATGTCGCCTTCGCCATTTCCTGCCGCCATCGCGATTGGTCGCGCGCCGCCTGCGATGCCGCCGCACGGGAAGCGCTGAAGCGCGTTGGCCTTGACCACGCCGCGGATCGCAAACCGGCGGAACTTTCCGGTGGTATGAAGCAGCGCGTGGGGATTGCCCGCGCGCTCGCCATCAACCCTAAAATGCTGCTGATGGATGAACCCTTCTCGGCGCTTGATGCGCTGACGCGCGGCGCGCTTCAGGATGAAGTCGCTCGGCTGGTCAGCGAGACTGCGCAAACCGGCTTCATGATCACGCATGATGTGGATGAGGCTATCCTGCTCGCTGACCGCATTCTGCTCATGTCCAATGGGCCGGAGGCGCGCATTGCGGAGGTTGTGGTGAACACCCTGCCCAAGCCGCGCACACGGGCCAATTTGCATCACATGCCGGGCTATCATGCGCTGCGTGATCATATCCTCGATTTCCTGATCGCGCGGTCACGCGCCTTCAAGGCCGATGCGCCGCCGGCTGATTGGTCGGCGCGCGCCGTGCCGGCAGTCAGCCCTGCCCTTTCCCCTTCGCCGCTTGCGGCGGAGTGATCCTTCCCAAACCAAAGCTGGAGAAACGCGATGACGCGCGCCCAACTCACTGAAAAAATCCTCGACATCAAGCGCGAGAAAGGCTGGAGCTGGAAATATATCTGCGAGGAAATCGGCGGCATGTCGCCAACCCTCGTGGTCGGCGCGCTACTTGGGCAGATGAAGCTCGTGAAGCCACTCGCCGCCAAGGCCGCCAAGCTGTTTGGCCTTTCCGAGGTTGAACAGCGCATGCTGAATGAAGTGCCCTATCGCGGCACGCAAATGCCGCCGACGGACCCGCTGATCTATCGCTTTTATGAAATGGTGATGGTGAATGGCCCGGCCTGGAAGGCGCTGATCGAGGAAGAATTCGGCGATGGCATCATGTCCGCCATTGATTTCGATTTCGATTTCGAACGCCAGGCGAACCCCAAGGGCGACCGGGTGAAGATCACCATGTCCGGCAAATTCCTGCCCTATAAGTATTACGGCAATGAGCAGGGCATTCCGGATTACGGGTTCAAGGAAGAATAAGTCCTGACTTTGCCAAAGCGTCATTTTGCCCTATGGCCCGGCCCTCTCATTGAACGGAGGCTCCCATGGCGCAGGATTTGACGGTTGGCATTGCAGGCTTGGGCGCGATTGGGCTGCATTTGGCCCGCGCGCTAGATCGAGGCGTGCCGGGGCTGAAGCTGGCCGCCGCCTCTGCGCGGGACCGCGCCAAGGCAGAAGCGAATGTGGCGGGGTTCAAGCACCCGCCACGCATTGTCTCCAACGCTGAACTCGCCGCTTGCGATATTGTGGTGGAAGCCGCGCCGGCCGCGGTGTTTGAGGAAATCGCCACCGCCGCTATCGAAGCCGGGCGTATTTTTGTGCCGTCTTCGGTGGGTGCGCTGCTGCCGCGCATGCATCTGGTGGAAAAGGCGCGGGCCACCGGCGCGCGCATCATCGTCCCGACCGGCGCTTTGCTCGGCCTTGATGCCGTGCGCGCCGCAGCAGAGGGCGAGGTGGAATCTGTCACCATCGAAACCCGGAAGCCCCCGCGTGGCCTGGCGGGTGCGCCTTATCTTGAGAAAAACAATATTGATGTCGCCGCCATTACCAGCGCGACCCGTGTTTTCAAGGGCAATGCCTTTGATGCAGCGCAGGGCTTCCCCGCCAATGTGAATGTCGCGGCAGCCTTGGCCTTGGCCGGCATCGGGCCGGACCGCACCATGGTGGAAATCTGGGCCGACCCTGGCGTGACCCGGAACACCCACACCATTCGGGTTGAAGCCGCCACCGTGCGACTGACCATGACGATTGAAAACGTGCCTTCCGAGGAAAACCCCCGCACCGGCAAGATCACGCCGCTTTCCATCCTGGCGTGTCTGCGGGGCCTGACCTCCACGCTCAAGGTTGGCAGCTAACAGCACGGGGTTCCCGGCGCGGCGCAAAACGGGCAGCATTCCCTCAAAATTTGAGGATTGCGCCCATGACCATCACCCGCCGCGCCGCGCTTGCCCTGCCCGGCCTTGCCCTGCTGCCGCGCCCAGCCCGCGCGGCCTTCCCTGATCGGCCCATCCGCATCATCGTGCCTTTTGCGGCCGGCACTTCCTCCGATTTTCAGGCGCGCATGATTGGCGAACGTATGGCGCCGCTCCTGCGCCAGCCGGTCATTGTGGAAAACCGCGCCGGGGCGGGCGGCGTGGTCGGCGCCGATGCGGTCGCGAAGGCGCCGCCAGATGGCTATACGCTGCTGCTGGGCTCCAACGGGCCGCTCACCAATGCTCCCGTACTGCAAGCCCGCCCGCCCTATGATCTTGAAAAGGACTTCGCGGCGGTTGCCATGATCAGCCGCAGCCCCGTCACCCTTTCCGTCCGCACCGATAGCCCCTTCCGCAATCTGGCCGATTTGCTCGCGGCAGCCCGGGCAAAGCCGGGTGACCTTAGTATCGGCTCCTCCGGCCAGGGCAGCGCCACGCATTTCCTGATTGAACAGGTCATGGCCGCTGCCGGCATTCGCCTGACCCATGTGCCCTATCGCGGCTCCAGCCAATCCGTGCCCGATCTGATCGCGGGCAATATCCCGCTGGTGATGGCGGAAATCTCGACCATTTTGCCGCTCTGGCAATCGGGGCGGGCGCGGATTCTGGCCATGTCCTCGGCTGGCCGGATGCCGATTGCGCCTGAAATCCCAACCCTGATCGAACAGGGGCTGAACCTGACCGGCGGTTCCTGGGCCGGGCTTGTGACCACCGCCAGCGCGCCGCCTGAAGCCGTGGTGGCGGTTTCGGCCGCCGTGCAAGCCGGGCTGAAGGAACCCGCCTATCGCGCCCGGCAGGCGGAACTCGGCGCCGAGATCGTCGCCGAGGCTGAACAGAACCCCGCCGGCTTTGGCGCCTGGCTGCGCCGGGAAAGGGCTGAAATCCGGGCCATCGCGGATAGGGCGGGCATCAAGCCGGAATGAAGGCCTCCCCCCTTGCCCTGGGGCTGCATTTCGGCCATTGAAGCGCCGCTTCCGGGGGTTGTCCCTGGGGGTAATCCGCACGCGGCGCACCCTTCCTGATCAGGCAGGGTCCGGTCCCCTAAAGGGGAAGGCGCCGCGGAGGCTCAACCGGACCACCATGGAAGGAGATCGCTGATGGCGATGCCCGACGTTACTCTGCGTGCCTTGCTCGAAGCAGGCGTGCATTTTGGCCACCATACGCGCCGCTGGAACCCCCGTATGGCGCCCTACATCTTCGGCGTGCGCAACCAGGTGCATATCCTGGATCTGCAGCAGACCGTGCCGATGATGGACCGCGCGCTGCGTGCCGTACGTGATACGGTGGCCGGCGGTGGCCGCGTGCTGTTTGTTGGCACCAAGAAGGCGGCTGCCGATTACGTGGCCGAAGCCGCCGTGCGCTGCGGCCAGTATTATGTGAACCACCGCTGGCTTGGCGGCATGCTCACCAATTGGAAGACCATCACTGGTTCCATCAAGCGCCTGCGCCAGATGGATGAACGCCTGTCTGGCGACACAGCGGGTCTCACCAAGAAAGAAGTGCTGATGCTCTCCCGCGACAAGGAAAAGCTTGATCGCGCGCTGGGTGGCATCAAGGAAATGGGCGGCCTGCCCGATATCATTTTCGTGATCGACACCATCAAGGAAAAGCTCGCGATCGAAGAAGCCAATAAGCTTGGCATTCCCGTGATCGCGGTGGTGGATTCCAATGCCGATCCGGCGGGCGTGACCTTCCCGATCCCCGGCAATGATGACGCGATCCGCGCCATTACGCTTTACTGCGATATGATCGCGGGCGCGGTGCTGGATGGCATTTCAGCGGAAATGCAGGCTTCCGGCGTTGACCTTGGCGCGGTTGAGGAATTGCCGGAAGAAGCGCTGCCCGAAGCCGTGGCGCCGGTTGAAGGCGCTGAAGCAGCGGCCCAGGCCTAATCCTTTCGGGGTCGCCATATGGTGACCCCTTTTCTTTCTCTCATCCAGCAATGGGGATGACCAATGGCTGAAATTACAGCGGGTATGGTGCGCGACCTGCGCGAACGCACCGGCGCGGGCATGATGGATTGCAAAAAGGCGCTGGTGGAAAATGGCGGCGATATGGAAGCCGCGATTGATTGGCTGCGCAAGAAGGGGCTTTCGGCAGCTGCCAAGAAATCCGGCCGCGTTGCGGCGGAAGGGCTTGTGGGCTTTGCCTCGGCCCCTGGCGTTGCCGCCATGGTGGAAGTGAATGCCGAGACGGATTTCGTCGCGCGCAATGAAACCTTCCAGCATTTCGTGGAAACGGTTGCCGAATTGGCGCTGACCGTCGGCGACGATATCGAAGCGCTGAAGAACGCCACCTGGCCGGGCGCGGTGGATCTGGTTGAAGAAACTACTGTCCGCAAGACCGTGGCGGATCAATTGACGCATCTGATCGCGACTATTGGTGAGAATATGTCAATCCGTCGCGCCAAATGCTTCCGCGTCGCGGAAGGCACGGTGGCGACCTACATGCACTCCGCCGTGAAACCCGGCCTTGGCAAGATTGGCGTGCTGGTGGCCCTTGAAGGTGCTTCCGAACAATCCGTGATGGAAACTCTGGGCCGGCAGATTGGCATGCATGTGGCTGCGGCACGCCCGGAAGCGGTAGATGTCTCCGCCGTTGATCCTTCCGCGCTGGCGCGGGAACGTGATGTGCTGGCCGATCAGGCCCGCGCTTCCGGCAAGCCTGAGGCGATCATCGAAAAGATGGTCGAAGGCCGCATCCGCAAATACTACGAAGAAGTGGTGCTGCTGGAACAGGTTTGGGTGCATGATGGCGAAAGCCGCGTGAAGGAAGTGGTGAAGAAGGCGGGCGTGAAGCTTGCTGGCTTTGCCCGCTTCCATCTGGGCGAAGGCATTGACAAGCAGCAGGGCGACTTCGCCGCCGAAGTGGCCGCTGCAGCCGGCAAGGCCTAACCTCACTACCGGGCGGGGTGGCCTATGCTGCCACCCCGCTTCCTTATTGCCGCCTTTGCGGGCATGTCTTTATGGTGGCGCCCGCAACCCGAACCCGAGTCGAGACCAAGCCCCCATGAGCCAAAACCCGGCCTATAAGCGCGTCATGCTCAAGGTCTCTGGTGAGGCCCTGATGGGGGATCGGGATTATGGCCTGGATAATGCCACCTGCCGGCACATCGCCGAAGATATTCGGGGCGTGGTGGATCTGGGCGTTCAAGTCTGCCTTGTCATTGGCGGGGGCAATATCTTCCGTGGCATTTCCGGTGCGGCATCAGGCATGGACCGCGCACAGGCCGATAGCATCGGCATGCTGGCGACCGTCATGAATGCGCTTGCCATGCAGAATGCGCTTGAGAAGATCGGCGTGCAGACGCGCGTGCAAAGCGCGATCCCGATGGCGAGCCTCTGTGAGCCCTTCATCCGCCGCCGTGCCGAACGGCATATGGAAAAGGGCCGCGTGGTGATTTTCGCCGCCGGCACGGGCAACCCCTTCTTCACCACTGATACCGCGGCGGCTTTGCGCGCGGCCGAAATGTCCTGCGATGCGCTGTTCAAGGGCACGCAGGTGGATGGCGTCTATTCCGCCGATCCGCGCAAGAAGCCCGATGCGGAACGCTATAAGACTCTCACCTATCTTGATATGCTGGCGCGCGATCTGGCGGTGATGGATGCGGCGGCGATCAGCCTTGCGCGCGAAAACAAGCTGCCCATCATTGTCTTCAATATCCATGAACCAGGTGCCTTCACCGCCGTCATGAAGGGTGAAGGCAAATTCACTACCGTGGTGGAACAAGCGCCATAACCCAGGGGGAAGGGCAACATGCCGACTGATGTAACGGCCCTGAAACAGGATCTGACGCGCCGGATGGAAGGCGCGATGGAAACCTTGAAAAAGGAATTCTCTGGCTTGCGCACAGGCCGCGCCAGCCCGGCGCTGTTGGAGCCGGTGCGCGTGGAAGCCTATGGCAGTGTCACGCCGCTCAATCAGGTGGCCAATATCTCGGTCGCCGGCCCCGGTTTACTTGCCGTGCAGGTCTGGGACAAGGGCATGACTAAGGCGGTGGAAAGCGCCATTCGGGAAGCCAATCTGGGGCTCAATCCGCAGGCGGAAGGCCAGGTCATTCGCGTGCCACTGCCGCCGCTCACCACCGAACGCCGCAATGAATTGGCCAAGGCCGCTGCGCGCTACGCCGAACAGGCGCGCGTTGCCGTGCGTGGTGTGCGCCGCGATGGCATGGAACAGATCAAGGCCGCCGGCAAGAAATCCGAATTAGGTGAGGATGAGGTGAAGCGCGCCGAGGAAGACGTGCAAAAGCTCACCGACCAATTCGTCAAGCAGATAGACGCGGCCCTGGTGGACAAGGATAAGGATATCCGGACGGTCTGAGGATCATCCGGCATATTGGAGGGAATGGCGCTTGCGGAACCGGCTGGGGCCTGATCGCGCGGAAGGAAGCAGCGCATGAGCGCGGCAACCGAACCCCTGCCCGCCCCCGGCGCGCCACAGCCACCACCCGCCCATGTCGCGATCATTATGGATGGCAATCGCCGTTGGGCAGAGGCGCGCGGCATGCCCGTGGCGCTTGGCCATCGCGCGGGGGCCGAAGCCGCGCGTCGTGCTGTGCAGGCGGCAGCCGATGCGGGCATTGGCTGGCTGACGCTTTTTGCCTTTTCCAGCGAGAATTGGCGCCGACCGATCGAGGAGGTCTCGGCGCTGTCGGGGCTATTGCGCCTGTATTTGCGCAATGAAGTGGCCGGGCTGGTGCGAGATGGCGTGAAACTCCATGTGATTGGCGATCACAGCCGTTTCGGCGAAGAATTGTCGCGCATGGTGGCAGACGCCGAGAAAGCCACCGCAGGCGGCACCAGACTCAATCTGGTGATGGCGCTATCTTATGGTGCGCGGGACGAGATCCTTGCCGCCACCAAGGCCATTGCCCGCGCCGCCAAGGCCGGCACGCTGGACCCGGAAGCGCTGAGCGAAGCGCAATTTGGTGGCTGTCTGCAAACGGCGGGCATGCCCGATCCTGATCTGATCATCCGCACATCGGGCGAACAGAGGCTGTCCAATTTCCTGCTCTGGCAGGCGGCTTACGCGGAGTTCGTCTTTATGGATGTGCTTTGGCCAGATTTCTCGGCCGAGGATTTGCGCGGCGCGGTGGCGGAGTTTCATCGGCGCGAACGCCGCTATGGGCTGCGCAGTTGAAGTGACCGAAACCAAAGAATCTCAGCAACCGGGGAGCGGCGCCGCGCCGCGCCCCTGGCGTGATTTAGGGCTGCGCGGCGCATCCGCAGCGGTGCTGATCCCTATCGCCGTTTTTGGCATCTGGTCCGGCGGGCTGGTTTGGGATGTGCTTGTGGGGGTGGCGGTGGTGCTGCTCTCCTGGGAATGGGCCCGTTTCTGTCAGATTTCCATCTGGCGCTGGCCTGGCATGCTGATGCCGGCAGTAAGCCTTGGTGTCATGCTGCTCGCGGCCTTTGGGCCACCGCTTGGCGCACTCGGCCTTTTAGCGGCGGGGACGGTGATCCTGTTTCTACTGCGACGCCACGGCGATATTTGGCCGGCGGCGGGGCTGTTTTACATTGGACTTACCGGATTTTCCTTGGTTCTGCTGCGGGGCGAGGATTTCGCCGGGCTGCTCAATACGCTGTTCATGGTGCTGATTGTCTGGGCTTCTGATACCGGGGCTTATCTGGCTGGACGCGCCTTGGGTGGGCCGAAGCTCGCCCCTGCCATATCGCCCGGCAAGACTTGGTCCGGCGCGGCCGGGGGGCTTTTGGCGGCGATCCTAGTCGGCGCGGGGGCGGCAGCCCTGTTAATGCCAGGGGGGGCTTCACGCGCAGCCGCAATCGCGGCCATGCTGGGGCTGATGTCACAGGCAGGTGATCTTTTGGAAAGCGCCATCAAACGCCGGTTCGGGGTGAAGGATAGCTCGTCGCTCATTCCCGGCCATGGGGGCGTGTTTGACCGTTTGGATGGCGTGATGGCCGCAGCCCCGCTGGCCACCGCCTTTGCGCTGCTCGCCGGTAGGGGCGCGCCGCTATGGCATTGAACGCGGGCCGGCCACGCCGCATTACCGTGCTGGGCAGCACGGGTTCGGTTGGCAAAAGCACGGTGGCCCTGCTGGATGCGGCAGCGGAAGGGGAATTCGATATTGTGGCGCTGGTTGCCGGGCGTGACTGGCAGGGCCTGGCCGCCCAGGCGCGCCGCTTGCGCGCACGCCACGCGGTGCTGGCCGATCCGGCGCAATACGCCAAGCTCAAGGAAGCCCTGGCCGGCACGGATACCCAAGTGGCAGCGGGGCCTGAGGCCGTGATCGCCGCCGCAAGCCTGCCCGCTGATTGGACCATGGCCGCCATTGTGGGCGCGGCAGGGCTGCCCGCGACCATGGCCGCCCTCGCCAGGGGCGGCGTGCTTGCCATCGCTAATAAGGAAACCCTGGTTTGCGCGGCAGAGCCAGTTCTGGCCATGGCGCGCACCGGCGGGGCGACCATCCTGCCGGTGGATAGCGAACACAATGCCATTTTCCAGGCGCTTGATACGCGCGACCCCAGCGCCATCGCCAAGATTATCCTGACCGCCTCGGGCGGGCCCTGCCGCAACATGAGCATGCAGGAAATGGCGGCAGTCACACCGGAAGTGGCGGTGCGCCACCCGGTTTGGTCCATGGGGGCCAAGATCAGCGTTGATTCGGCCACCATGTTCAATAAGGGGCTGGAGTTAATCGAAGCCGCGCGGCTGTTCCCCGTGCCGGAATCTCGGATTGATGTACTGGTGCATCCGCAATCCACCGTGCATGGCCTGGTGCAATACACGGATGGCTCGGTTTTGGCGCAGCTTGGCACCCCCGATATGCGCACCCCCATCGCTCATGCCCTGGCCTGGCCCGCGCGCATGGCCGCTGCCGTGCCGCCGCTTGATTTGATTGCGCTTGGCAAGCTGGAATTCTTCGCCCCCGATCCGGTGCGCTTTCCGGCGCTGCGCCTGGCGCGAGACGCCTTGCGCGCCGGCGGCGGGGCGCCCACCATCCTCAACGCGGCAAATGAGATCGCGGTCGGGCTCTTCCTTGAAAAACGGCTGCGCTTTCTCGATATCGCGACAGTGGTGGAAGAAACGCTCTCTCGCCTCGGCGCTCCCGAGGCTGCGGATTTGCCCGCCATTTTGGCGCATGACGCGGCGGCGCGGTCCCAGGCGGGGCTGATTGCCGAAAGCCGTGCGGCGCTTGTTTGATCTGCCGCCTTAAGGAGCCTGCTCTTGGATTTTTTGCCTGAACCCTTCCGCAGCATCGTCTCCTTCCTGGTGGTGCTCGGGGTGCTGATTTTCATCCATGAGCTTGGCCATTATTTGGCGGCGCGCTGGCGCGGCGTGCATGTGGAACGCTTTTCCATAGGCTTTGGCCGCGCCATTTATTCGTGGACCGACAAGCGCAGCTGCGAATGGCGGATCGGCTGGCTGCCACTTGGCGGCTATGTGAAAATGCATGGCATGGAAGATTTAGGCGAAGCCGCGCCGGAGCAAGCGGCCGCCTTCCGCCCAGGCGAGACCTTCCATGAGAAATCCGTGGGCGACCGCGCCATTGTGGTGGCCGCTGGGCCCTTCTTCAATTTTGCGCTGGCCGTACTGCTTTTCGCCGCGCTTTTTGTGGTGGTCGGCCAGCCATCGCCAGTGCCGAGTGTGGGCAATGTGGTGGAGGGTTCCGCCGCCGCCCGCGCAGGCCTCGCGCCCGGGGATCGGATCATCGCCCTGGATGGCCAGCCAGTGGAGCGGTTTGAGGCGCTGCAACGCTATGTCCAGGCGCGCGCCGGCCAGGCCATTGAAGTGCTGGTGGCGCGGGGTGATTCGCAAATCAAAGTCATGGCAACCCCGCTGCCTCGGCCCTCTGATGGGCTTGGCATGCTCGGCATCACCGCAGGACTACCGATTTTTGAGAAGCTTGACCCCTTCAGCGCAGTTTGGGCTGGCGTGACGCATACGCTGGACATCACCTGGCAGACCCTGGTTGGTGTTTGGCAAATGATCTCCGGCAGCCGGGGAGCCGAGGATCTGGGCGGACCACTGCGCATCGCGCAAATGTCGGGCCAAGTGGCGAATATGGGGCTTTCAGCCTTCATTACCTTTGCCGCCCTCCTTTCCGTCAATCTGGCATTGATTAATCTTTTCCCAATCCCGGTGCTGGATGGCGGGCATTTGCTGTTCTACGCCGCCGAGGCGATCCGGGGCCGGCCTTTGCCCCTGAAGGCACGGGAATATGGCTTCCGGGCGGGCTTTGCCCTCCTGATCGGGCTGATGATTTTCGCCACTTGGAATGACCTGGCACAGCTTGGCGTGGTGCGCTGGGTAAGTGGGCTGCTTGGCTGAAGGTTTGGGGGTGGCGAGGGGGGCGCGGCTCGGCTAGGTAGAAACGAGATTTTGAGAGAGATGCCGAGTCCGTGAAGCAGTTACGCGCTCTTCTTGCCCTTTTCGTCTTTCTGGCCCTGGCCTTCCCGGCAACTGCCCAGGAAGCCGCCCGCGGGGGCGGGCGTATTACCGCAATTGAGGTGCAAGGCACCCAGCGCATAGATCCCGATACGGTGCGCAGCTACATGCTTGTGCAGCGGGGCGATGTAGCTGAACAGGACCGCATTGACCGTAGCCTGCGCGCGCTTTTTGCCACGGGGCTGTTCCGGGATGTGACCATTCGGACCGAAGGTGCACGCGTGATTGTGCAGGTGGTTGAGAACCCACTCATCAATCGGGTCGCTTTTGAAGGCAATCGGCGCGTTTCCAGCGATATCCTGCGAAGTGTTGTCCTGACCCAACCGCGCGGTGTTTTCACTCCCGCAGCGGTGCAGACTGATCGGCAGCGCATATTGGAACTTTATGCGCGGCGCGGGCGCTTCCTGGCCACGGTTGAACCCAAGATCGTGGAGCTTGATCAGAACCGCGTTGATCTGGTTTTTGAAATCGTAGAAGGCGACCCAGCCTTGGTGGCGCGCGTCACTTTCGTGGGGAATAACGCCTTTTCTGAATCTCGGCTCAAGGATGTTGTCTCCACCCAGGAACAGGCTTGGTTCCGGCTGCTGTCTTCCAGCGATATCTATGATCCCGAACGCCTGACTTATGACCGTGAATTGCTGCGCCGCTTTTATCTGCGGCAAGGCTATGCCGACATACAGGTTACCGGCGCTGCCGGGGAATTGACACCTGATCGTAGTGCGTTTTTCGTGACCTATACGATTGATGAAGGCAGGCGATACCGCGTCGGCAAAGTTGAAGTTTCAAGCGAAATTCCACGCGTGCCCGTCACTGGCTTGCGACCAGAAGTCGAAATCACTGACGGCGAATGGTATGATGGTGACGCGGTAGAACGCGGCAGCACAGCCCTTGCCGATGCGCTGCAGGGGCGTGGTGAAGCCTTCATTGAAGTACAGGCCCGGGTTACACGTAATCCTGAAACCGCCACCATTGATCTCATGTATATCGTGCGCGAAAGCGCGCGCGCTTTTGTCGAACGGATCGATATTTCGGGTAATACGCGCACAGAGGATCGGGTGATTCGCAGAGAGTTCCGGCTCGCTGAGGGCGATCCGATGAATGCCAGGCAAATCCGGCGGTCGCGGGATCGCATTCGTGCGCTTGGTTATTTTTCTGATGTGCAGATTACCAATCAACCAGGCTCCGGGCCTGAGCGGGTTAACCTGAATACAACGGTGGTGGAGCGCGCAACTGGTGAATTCACCCTGGGTGGCGGGTATTCTACGGACGCCGGCTTTCTGCTTGATGCTGGCGTGCGTGAGCGCAACCTTCTGGGGATGGGACTGGATGCGCGTATTGGTGGGGTGCTTGCCCAAAAGCGCAGCCAGCTTGATCTTTCGGTTACTGACCCGCAATTTCTTGATCGTAACTTGGCCGCTGGCGCGGATGCCTTCCTGATCAATCGTGACCTGCGTTATATTACTGGGTATCGTGAACGACGTGCAGGCTTTGCGCTGCGCACAGGCTATGAGATCAATGACCGACTGCGGCAGAACTGGTCTTACGCCCTGATTGACCGCGATATTTACGATATCAACTCCTACGCATCCCGCTTCATTCAGGAACAGGCCGGGCGCACCTTGCTCTCGCAGGTCTCCACCACGGTTACCTATGATATGCGCGATAGCCGCATTGAACCGCGGTCTGGCTATGTTGTGCGGGTGGGTGGTGATTACGCGGGCATTGGCGGCGATGTGAATTACTTCCGGAGCCGTGCGGACGCACAGTATTATATCCCCTTCGAACGCTGGCTGAATGATCCGGATTTTGTGCTGGTGCTGGCGGCAGGCGGCGGTATTCTAACACCGCTCGGCGATAAGGATGACCGTATCGTGGACCGCTTCTTCTTGGGCGGTGAAAACCTGCGTGGCTTCTATTTGGGCGGCGCTGGGCCGCGGGATCTGGCAACCGGGGATTCTCTGGGTGGACAAATCTTGTGGACCTCCTCGGCTGAAATGCGCTTTCCACTCCCCTTGCCAAATGAGATTGGCCTTTTGGGCCGCGCCTTCGTCGACGTAGGTTCGCTTCACGGTATTCCACGCAGCTACTACAATCAGTCGCTTTATCCTGGTGCGAGGCCGGTTGATGATGCCGATCCGCGTGTGAGTGTGGGTGTTGGCTTTTCCTGGCGTAGCCCGATCGGTCTTATCAATATCGACTTCGGCAAGCCGGTCATAAAGCAGGATTATGACAAGGATCAGCTGTTTCGCCTTGGCTTCGGTACACGCTTCTAACACTGGATGATTGCCCCATGAATCGCCTTGTCCTTGTCGCGCTACTGGCCTTTCCCATCATGGCGTCGGCGCAGAACCAGCCGGGCTGGTTTGTCCCTGGCCAACCCCAGGGACAAGCGCAGCAGCAGGGTCAACGCCCAGCGCAACCCGCACCGCAGCGGCCCGCCCAGCCCGCGCCAGCCCCTGCTCAGCTTCCACCAGGTACGCCACCGCCCACCGCCGTGATCGGCGTGGTTGATGTGCCTGAAATTCAACGGGTCTCCACTGCTTTCAGTCAGGTGCGCCAGGAAATTGAACGCCGCCGCGCCAAGTTGAATGAGGATGTTCAAAACGAGCAGCAGCGCTGGCGGGATGAACAGCAGCGCCTTGGTAATGAAAGGGGCGCGCTGTCTCCTGACCAATTGCGCACACGCGAACGTGCGCTGCAGGACCAGATCACCGATGGTCAGCGCATTTTCCGTGATCGCGCGCGAGATCTGGAACAATTGGCCCAGCAGGCGCTGCGTGAGATTGAGCAAGCTCTCGCGATCGTCATCCGCCAGGTTGCTGCCAGCCGCAACATCAATATTGTGCTGCCAAGGCCGCTGGTGATTTTCAATGAACCGCCCTTTGACATGACGGAAGAAGTGGCAGTGCAACTCAATCGTATGATCAGCAGCGTCAATCTGCCACCTGACCCGTCAGCGGCACCTCCGCCCCGCCCGGCCGGCACACCCGCGCCGGCACCCGCAGCCCCACGGCGGAACTAATCGTTTTGGGTGCGGATAGCCGTTTCCATCCCTCCGCCGGGCCGGTTTCGCTCGGCACGCTTCGCGCTGCCTTGGGCCTTGCTTCTGCAGCGGATGATGGGCGGCTTTTTGCAGGCGTGGCGCCGCTGCATCTCGCTGGGGCGGATGATGTTGCCTTCATGGAAGGCCGACGGAATCTACCTGCATTGAAATCCAGCAAGGCCGGCGCAGTAGTGATTGAGCCAGCTTTCGTAGCTCAGGCACCGCCGGGCTGTGTGGTGCTGGAAGCGGCGGCACCGCA
>CAIMVB010000093.1 GCA_903844785.1 uncultured Rhodospirillales bacterium
CCCGCGCGCGCCAAAGATGGCGCTGCCCACGCGCACATGGGTCGCCCCTTCGGCAATGGCGGCTTCAAAATCCCCGCTCATGCCCATGGAAAGGATCGGCAGCCCGTGCTTCGCGGCCAGATTGGCGAGGAAGGCGAAATGCGGGCGCGGGTCCCCTTCCACGGGCGGGATGCACATCAAGCCCCGCACCGGCAGGCCGAAATCATCCCGCGCGGCGCGGATAAAGGCATCGGCTTCAGCGCGGGGACAGCCGGCTTTCTGCGCCTCATCCCCCGTATTCACCTGCACCAGCAGATCAGGCCGGCGGGCTTCCTTCACCATCGCTTCCGCAATGGCTTGGGCGAGTTTGGGACGATCCAGCGTTTCGATCACATCCGCGATCCGCACAGCATCCCGCGCCTTATTGGTTTGCAGGCCGCCGATGATATGAAGCTGAAGCCCTGGATGGGCCGGGCGGAGCAGCGGGAATTTCTGCGCCGCTTCCTGGACGCGGTTTTCGCCGAATACCATCTGCCCGGCGGCAAGGGCGGCTTCCACGGCTTCAACCGGGTTGGTCTTTGAAACGGCCACCAGCGTTACGGCATTTGCCGGACGATTGGCGCGGGCGCAGGCTTCGGCGATTCGCGCCCGAATGCGGGAGAGGTTTTCGGCAATGGCAGGGGCATTGGTCATGGCAAAGCCAAATGGCAGGGAATCAGCCGAGATTCCAGGGCCGCGTGCGGCTTGGGGCCGATTCTCACGCCCAGGCCCCGGTGGCCTGCCGCGGCTTTGGCTGTTTAGCGACCCCATCCGCCTGCCGGACCCGCGCGCGGCCATGGCGGCGCTGCCGCGCGGCGCGGGGGTGGTGGCGCGGGGGCTTGCCCCGGGCTTGCTCCGGCCCGTGGCGCGGCTTGCGCGGCAGCGCGGCCTTATATTTCTGGTGGCGGGGGATGGGCGGGCGGCGCTGGCCTTGGGGGCGGGGCTGCATGTGCCGGATCGGCGGCAAAGCCCTGGTTTATTGGCCTTTCTGGCAGCGCGCCGGGCTGCGCCTGGCCGCCATATAATGACTATGGCGGCGCATGGCGGGCAGCGCGGTGCGGCGCGGGCCAGGCGGCTTGGCGTGGATTGCCTGTTTCTGTCGCCTCTATTTCCAACCCAAAGCCACCCCGGGGCGCCATCTTTGGGCGGGGTGCGCTGGTCTGGCTTGGCGCGGAGGCTACGAGCCCCCTGTATTGCCCTGGGGGGTATTACCGCCGCCAGGCTTGGCGCGGTGCCGCGCCGCGCTGTTGGAGTGGCCGCGATTGGGGGGCTGACCCCGGTTTCTGTTGCATCTCGGCCACAGTGATGTGGCCAAGTCGCGGCAGCAGCGTCTGAGAGGTTGCGGCCAAGGCGTTGAAATGATCATAGTCCGGGAAGGTCTGGAAATCATTGGCGCCCGTATTGGGAGTTAAGGTTTCCTTCCTGCCGGGGGCAGGGGCCGAGGAACACTGCCGGATTTTCCGGCGATGAGGAGGACTTGAATGCGTAAAATTCTTCTGGGGACAACTGCTGTTGTTGGTCTGGCGCTGGCGGCTCCGGCTGCTTTTGCTCAATCCGCGCCGCCTTCCATGGCTGCTGCCAACACAAGCGCCTTGAGCGTGCGTCTGGGCGGCTTCTTTGACTTCAGCTATGGCATCGTCAGCGATGAAGCCGACAAGGGCTCTGCCCGTGGGACCGGCGCTCAGTCCCGCGCAACGACTGATATGCGCACCGAATCGGAAATCAACCTGTATGTCGATGGCCGCGCGGCCAATGGCCTGCAATACGGTGCCGTTTTCGAACTGCAGATGGACAATGCGCAGACTGGCGCCGCTGACCAGACCGGCGTTTCCTATGACGAACTTTATGGTTTCATGAAGGGCGCCTGGGGTGAACTGCGCTTCGGTCAGGAAGACAGCGCGGCGTCCCTGATGCAAGTGACCCGTCCTAGCGTGCTGTGGATGGGCGTTTCGGATGCTTGGGACGAATTCCTCCCCGCTTCCAACTACATCATGGCCGGCGTGGGCGACGGTAACGACGCCACCAAGATCATCTATCTGTCGCCGCAGTTCAGCGGCGTTGATTTCGGTCTGTCCTATGCGCCGAACCGCTTCGAAGGTGAACGTGCTGATACCACCGGCTCGAACGCGCAGCGTGACAACACTGGCCTGACCAATGAAATCTCCGCCGCGCTGCGTTATCGCGGCACGGTTGGTGGCATTGGCATTGCGGCAGGCTTAGTCGCTCAGTTCGCTGACTCCGCGAAGCAGAGCAGCAATGGCCAGGCCATTGCTAACCGTGACCAGAACATCACCACTTACGCTGCTGGCTTGGTGCTTTCTGGCATCGTGCCGGGCTTCTCCATTGGCGCCGACTATACCTGGGGCAATTACCGCACGACCCCGGCCACTGGCTCCTTGGGCGCTGGCGTTGATGGCAGCACGCAATTGGTGCTGGGCGCTACCTATACGGTTGGTGCGCTGTCGCTGGGTGCGAACTACGGCGTGGCGACCCAGTCCAACGGTGGCACGGTTGATGACCGTACCCAGACCTACGTTGGTGCGGGCCTGGCTTATGTCATCGCGCCGGGCATGACCTTCTTCGCCAACTACAACGTCATCACCGACGAAAACGTGCCGACCGCGGCGCCGACGAAGTCTGGCGCTTCGCTCACCACCTATGGCAGTGACAAGACCCGTGACATCACGGTTGCTGTCGCTGGCGTGCGCGTCGCCTTCTGATCTTCGGATCATTCGGCAAAAAGGGGCGGCGGGGGAAACCCTGCCGCCCTTTCTCTTTTCAGCTACCGTGATTCTGGGCTAAACACGCAGTATGAAGCCTCGCCAAAACCCCGCCTTCTCCGCCTGCACCCTTAGTCTTTGTCTGGCCGTCGCTGGCTTGGCCGGCTGCGGCAGTGACATGTCCTCTCAGGTCCGTGAGGTCAGCCGAGAGGAGTACAATACCGATAGCAAGCGGGAGCAATTGCTGCGCGCGACATCCGCTGCCGGGGCCTCTGGCGGGATTACGCTGTTTGGCGGCGGCGGCACCGAAAAAGGCCAGGAGGGTAGCGCTGGCGGTGGCGGGCTTGGCGTCAATGCCTTTCTGTGGCGTGCGACGCTGGATACGCT
Source organism: uncultured Rhodospirillales bacterium (assembly GCA_903844785.1). GTDB lineage: Bacteria > Pseudomonadota > Alphaproteobacteria > Acetobacterales > Acetobacteraceae > Neoroseomonas. The sequence goes on from CAIMVB010000093.1 coordinate 3,126, forward strand.
TTCCTTCATGCCCTTGGCATCCGCGGACCCCTTTGGCGGCGTGATCATCACGGATTGGCATGCGCCCGGCGGCGTTTCTAATGAACGCTTCAAGGCCACGGCTTATGTGCTGGGGCGGCAATTGCGTTCAGATGGCGTGCGGATTGCGCTGTTCCGCCAGGTGCGTGGGGCAGGTGGCTGGGTGGATGCGCCGGTCAGTGCCGCCACGGCAGCCGAATTGGAAGACAAGGTGCTGACCCGTGCGCGCGAATTGCGGAGCCAATCGGCGGGCGGCTGATGCGCTTCGGCGTTTTGCAGGCTTGACGGCGCCATGATGCCCCCGGCCATGCTTTGGGGCCAGGTGCAGGCGGCCATGCAGCAAGGCCGGCTGGATGTGGCGCAGGCGGGGGCAGAACAGATCCTGCGCGCCGCGCCGCGCCACCCCGGTGCGCTGCATATTCTGGGTGTGATTTGCCTGCAGCGCCGGCAAATGCCGGAAGCGCTGCGTTGGTTGAAAAAAGCAAGCCAGGCGGATCAGCGCAATGCCATGATCTGGGCGACGCTGGGCTACGCCTGCTTCGAAACCGCGGCGTTTCGGGATGCGACGGAAGCGTTTCAGAAAGCAACACGGCTTGATCCGCGGGCGCATCCCGCGCTGCATGGCTTGGGTAAAAGCCTGCAAGCGCTTGGCCGGTATCAGGAAGCGGCGGGCGCGCTTGGCCGTGCCATTGCCCTGGAACCGCGCAATGCGGATTACTTGAATGATCGTGGCGTGGCGTTGATGGAAAGCGGCGCGTTGGATGATGCCTTGCGGGATTTTGAAGCGGCGCTTGCGGTGGCGCCCGGCTTTTTCGGTGCCTGCTTGAATAAGGGCTTGGTGCTGAAGCAGCGTGGTAATGCACGCGACGCGCTGGCAGCGCTGGATCAGGCCATTGCGCTTAACCCCAATTTTGCGCCGGCGCATAGCAATCGTGCCGCGGTGTTGCTGGATTTGCGGGAATACGCGCAAGCCTTGGAAGCGGCGCGGCGCGCGATAACCTTGGCGCCGGATTTCGCGGAAGCCTGGAATAATCAGGGGCTGGCGCAGTTGGACCTTGGCGAAACTGAAGCCGCCTTGGAAAGTTTCACGCAAGCCGCGCGGCTTGATCCTACCAACGCCGCAGCGCTGTACAACGCAGCCGGTATTCATTGGCAGCGCAGCGATTACGCGAAGGCTACAGAAGCTTATCGCTTATGCTTACGCGTAGTGCCCACGCATGTGGCGGCGCTGACGGATCTTGGCTTGGCGGAAGCCGCGCTTGGCAATCATGCGGCGGCGCTGGAACATTATGATCGCGCGCTTCGTATTGCGCCGGGTTTTGCTGAGGCGGAATTCAATAAATCCCTGACCTGTTTGTTGCTTGGTAAGCTCTCGGAAGGATGGCGCTTATGGGAGGAACGCAAGCGGAAGAAAATCCCTGTTGGATTCAGGGATTTTGGCCTGCCGCTATGGACCGGGGCGCAGAGTCTTTCGGGGAGGCGGATATTGCTGCATTGGGAACAGGGTTTTGGTGATACGGTGCAATTCATCCGCTATGCGCCACTGGTGCAGGCCAAGGGTGCCGACGTAGCGTTGATGGTGCAGCCGGAATTGGCGCCGCTGATCCGGCGCGTGATGCCGGAAGTGTTGCTGGTGGATGAAGCGCCGACAGATGCCATGCTGCAATGCCCGTTGATGAGCCTGCCGCGCGCATTTGGCACAACATTGGAAAACATACCCGCAGCGCCCGCATGGCCGGCGGATGAAGCGCGGCGTGATGTGTGGCGTGCAAGATTGGGGGTGGCGAGCAAGCCGCGCATTGGGCTTGCGTGGCGCGGTAGCGCGGGCCATGGCAATGATCGCAACCGTTCACTTGGCCTGCGAGATATTCAGCCGATTATTCAAGATCAGGCAGAATGGATCGGCATCCAAAAGGGTATGCCGGATGCCGATAGGCAGGCGCTGGCTTCTGTGGCCTGGCTGCGTGTTTTTGATGATAAGATCACGGATTTTGAAGATACAGCCGCGCTGATTGCGGAGATGGATCTGATCATTTCTGTGGATACCAGCCTTGTGCATTTGGCGGGCAGCATGGGCCGCGAATGTTGGGTGATGCTGCCCTTCAACCCGGATTGGCGCTGGTTGCTTGGTCGGGAAGATAGCCCTTGGTATCCGGGGCTGCGACTGTTTCGCCAAAAGCGCCTGGGTGATTGGACCACTGTATTTCAGGAAATACGCGCCGCATTGACCCAAAGGTTTGGCTGAAGCGGCGCTTCCTTCGCGTCAGTCGCCAAGCACGGTCATGCTATTGACCGGGATATTCACGACCCCCGGCACATTCAGCGTGACGGGCGTTGCAAGCGGCGCCCAGAGCAATGGATTGCCACCTGTTTGTGCGTCAAACACGCCGATATGTGTCAGCGTGCCTGGTGCGCTGGTGAAGCTGAAGCGCAGTTGGGAAACATTATATTGCAGGCCGGTGCCAAAGAATGTCACGGCCTGGCGCGCATAGCCGGTGCCAGTTGGTTCGCCGGAAACACCAGAGGCATCAGAACCACCTGTGCCAATGGCGACGAAGACGGCGGATGGCAAAGTTGGGCGACGCCCAACCACGGAACGGCCAAGCATATTCTTGGCGTAATCGGTCAAGGAGGTCATGCGTTTCTTCCTGTGCGGGGTGCGCGAACACTTGATCCGAAGCAACGGATCAAGTGTTGGGAAAAAGAAGGATGGATCAGGCAACCACCGCCCCATCGGGCCAGCGCCAGCTTGTGCCGTCACTGATGGCGAAGCGCTTGCTGGCGGTGCCATCGGCCACATAAATCATGCAGCGTGGGTAGCTTGCCGCGGCCGGCAAGCTGGCAACGGTATAGGATGGCAATTGGACAGGCGAACCCGCCTGCACCGCGCCGGTGCCCTTGGCCAGCAGCAAAAGTGCCACATTGGCATCTGCGCCCTGGGCAGTGATTTGCGGCGGCGCGCCACCGCCCGCGCCATTGATGCGCACGAAATTCACCGGCGTTGCTACCGCATTCACTTCAAGCGCGATATTGCCGCGACTATTAAGGCGCACTGGCGCAATATTCTTGGCAGATAACGCCAAAGGAATATTCGTATCCGTACCACTTGCGGCCAGGCTTGGCGTGCCGCCCGCAGCGCTGCCGCTGGCAGTGACTTGATTGACATTATTGGTAGGCGTGGAAACACCAAAAGCGTGGTTGCCTGCGGTACCACCCATGGTGATGGTACCGGCGGCCAGGCGCATTTGCTCCGCACCGCTCACGCTCATGCCTAGTGTGGTGGCGTTTGGTTGATAAAGTCCGGCATCCTGCGTGCCCACCATAACGCCTGGCCGATCCACGCGCCCTGCGGGGGCGGCGGAAGCGACAAAGCCATTGGTGCCGCTATTGATCAACGGGCCATCATTGCCATTCCCAAGCAGGGCCGGGGAGCCGAGATAAACTTGATTGGGCGTGCCGGTCACAACATTGGCAAGGTGAATGGCGGCTGAGCCATCATTCAGGCGGTTATAGAATTCCGCACGGAAGGCGAAGATATCCAGCCGGTTATTGCTGCCATTCACACGGATGGCGTTGCTTTCGGCATCGTCAATACGCAGATTGCCGATTTGAACCCGCGCATTATTGCCATCAATTTGAATGCCCGTAGCGCCGACGACTGGTACGCCATCGGATGGGTTCAGGCGTTCCGATTGCGTGGTGATATTGGCGATGCGCCCTTCAACGCCATTGCCATCAATCCAGATGCCGTATTTGGAGAAATCCGCATAGACATTGCTGGCGTAGAATTTCGTTGTGACGCCGGCGCTGGAGGAAGAAAAGCGGAGTGTGGAACGCGCGCCAAGGACAAAAATATCATCCAGGAAAACGCCATCAACCTTGCGGAAAACCAAGGCATCTTGATTAGCCTGCTGCCATGCTAGCACATTCTGGTCATTGCTTTGGAAGGTCCAGAAATGCACATGTTCCAGCCGGCAAATATCGTAGCAGCGATCAACTTCCACGCCGCGGGTGAAGACCTGGCCGCGCAGGCGCTTGATACTCATGCGGCCGGAATTATCGCACCAGATGCCGCGATTGACGCTGACCAGAAAAATATTCTCGAAATCCACCGCACCCAGGCAATCCTGCACGCGGAAGACGTAATCATAATCGGTCGGTGCCCAGGTGGCGCTTGGCGCGCCATGGTATTGGCGAATGGCGATATCGCGCACGATTGAACCACGCGCCATGGTGCCGGAGAAGGTAAAGGGCGTGAAGCCCGCCTGGTCTATCTTGAACCAGGTTCCATTGGCTTCATTCGGGCTTTCAGTAAAGCCGGCGCCTTGGAGCGTGACGGTGACGCCATTGATGATGATGGGGCTTGCGATACGATAAATGCGTGCGCCGAATTGCAGCACGCCGCCACCAGCAAGCTTAAGCGCATTGAGTGCTGCTTGAATGGCTGGCGCGTCATCGGCAAGGCCATTGCCGACGGCGCCGTAATCACGCACATGAACGGGCCGATCCGCGAGCAGGCCGGATCGCAGCTGCGCGACACTCG
>CAIMVB010000094.1 GCA_903844785.1 uncultured Rhodospirillales bacterium
GCGATATTCAGCGCATTGCGTGCATCCGTCCGGTTCAGCGTAATGCGCGCCAAGCCGTCAGTGAAATCGTACAAGACAGCTTCGGTCATATCGCCCCTTCCGCGCGCAAGGTCTCGATCTGGCCTGGCGCATAGCCCAGCAAATCCCGCAGCACCGCATCCGTATCCTCACCCAATAGGGGCGGGCGCTGAATGGCGGGGTCCGCCAAGCCTTCAAAGCGATAGGGCAAGCGCAAGGCCGGGAAAGCGCCGAGCAAGGGATGGATGAATTCGCCGACTGAACCGCGCGCCTGCACATGCGGGTCCGCGAAGGTTTCATCCATGGTCAGCACCGGGCCATTGGGCACATCCAGCGCGTCCAAGGCCGCGACGGCTTCGGCACGCGTCAGCTGTGCCATCGCGGCCGTAATACCGGCCATCACACGTTCACGCTGCGCGACGCGCGCAGCATTGGCGGCAAGCGCCGGATCGGCGCCCAATTCATCAAGGCCAAGCGCGCGGCAGAGCGGCGCCCAATGCTGATCCGAACAGGTGATGTGCAAAAACCGCCCATCAGCGCAGCGGAAGGAAGCTGTTGGCACGCGGCCGGGATGTTCCGTGCCAAGGCGCGGCGGCACCTCGCCCAGCGCGAAAAACCGCGCCGCGGCGGAGGTCAACAAAGCCACCTGCCCATCCAACATGGAGAAATCAATATAGGCGCCCTGCCCCGTTGCATCGCGCCCACGCAAAGCCGCCAAAAGCCCGATGGTGATCCAAAGCCCGGAAGTGAGATCAGCAACGGGCAGCCCAGGCTTCACCGGCCCTCCGCCGCGTTCGCCTGTGAGCGCCATCAACCCCGACATGGCCTGGAACACCGTGTCATAGCCCTTGCGCTTGGCATAAGGCCCGGTCTGGCCAAAGCCGGTGCAAGACAACATCACCAAGCGCGGATTGATGGCGCGGAGCGCTTCCCAATCCAGCCCATAGCGTTTCAGCGTACCGGTTGGGAAATTCTCCAGCACTGCATCGCAATGCCGGATCAAATCACGCACCAGCGCCTGACCATCCTTGTGGCGCAGATTGACCGTGACACTCCGCTTGCCGCGATTGCACGCGAAGAAATAGGCGCTGTCGCGCTGGCCATTCTGTTCCGCAACCGGTTCATAGCTGCGGCTTTCATCGCCACTGCCCGGCTGTTCCACCTTGATCACTTCCGCACCCAATTCGGCCAGGATCATCGCGGAGAAAGGGCAGGCCAGAACGCGTGCCAAATCCAGCACGCGCAGTCCCTGCAGCGGGGGGATAGTCATCCCCTTGGATTAACGTACATATCGCCAGCGGAAGCGATCACCATTGGATTCCACGCGCCCCACGGATGGGTTGGGGAAATGGATCGGCAGTAACTTGGTATCCGTATCAGCCACCTGGCTGAGGAAGCGCGTGCGGCTATCGGCAGCCTCATTCGGGTCCCAGCAGAACATGGTGGACCAGGAAGGCCGGTGGATTTGCAGCGCGTGATGCATCAAATCGCCGGTGATCACTGCGTGCTGGCCGCGGCTTTTGATATGCACGCAGCAATGGCAAGGCGTGTGGCCGGGTGTGGGTTCGATGGTGATGCAATCATCCAGGCTGAAATCATCATCCACCAGCATTGCCTGCCCCGCCGCCACCACGGGTTCGCAATTCATGGTGAAAACAGAACCGCCGCCACCCGGGCGCGTTTCGCCAGCCTTGGTTGAAGCTTCCCAAGCCGCGTATTCGCGCTTGTGGAACACGTATTTGGCGCGCGGGAAGGTTGGCACCCAGCGGCCATCGCGCAGCACGGTATTCCAGCCGGAATGGTCAATGTGCAAATGCGTGCACATGACGTAATCAATATCGTTGACGGAAAGCCCTTCCGCCTTCAGCCCATCAAGCCAGGGCTGCTTCGGGAAATCCATCGGCGCGGGATAGCCCTTATCCTCACCCGTGCAGGTATCCACCAAAATCGTATGGCGCGGCGTGCGCACCACATAGGTTTGATAGGTGATCACCATCTTGCCGGAAGCAACATCATAGGTTTCCGGTTCCAATTCCTTCAGCGTCGCTTCGATTTGCTCCGCCGGCGCATCGGGGAACATCTGCCCCGGCGCGCGCCAGGGGCCATCGCGTTCGATGATGCTGGTGATGGTGACATCGCCAATGGTAAGTTTGCGCATGGGTTTCCTGCCTGGTTAGTTTATAGGGGAAGGCTAGAACAGGAAGCGGGGCTTGGGAAATGCCCCCTGGCCAATATCGCCTGCCCCGCCCATCATGCGGGTCAAATCAGGGAGAGACGCCATGGCCGTTGTTGAAACCGAAACCCACGGGCAGATTCTGGTGGTGCGCATGAACCGGCCGGAACGGCTCAATGCGCTGAACCATGAAATGCGCCTGGAATTGGCGCGCATCTGGTCTGCCTTTCGCACCGATCCAGGGCTTGAGGTCGCCATTTTGACCGGCACCGGGCGTGGCTTTTGCGCGGGTGAGGATATGAAGGAATCGCTCGCTGATAAAAGCCCGGGCGGGCGGCGCATTGATCTGGAAAACCCCTTCAATGACGGCAGTTTGGAAAAACCTGTGATCGCCGCCGTGAATGGCTTTGCCATGGGTGGCGGCTTCATGCTGGTGGAGCGCACCGATCTGCGCGTTGCAGTGCATGAGGCAGTTTTTGAAGTCTCAGAGGCCAAGCGCTGGCTGCTGGGGGGCTATAATCACGGCCATCTTGCCAATCTGGCCTATCCCATCGCGATGGAAATGGCGCTTGGCTTTCGCTTCACGGCGGAACGCTTCCATCAGCTTGGCTTCATCAACCGCCTGGTGGCGCCGGAAGCGCTGATCCCGACAGCGATGGACATGGCCCGCCACATGCTGACCCTGCCGCCCGCCGCCCGCGTCAACACTATTCATATGATGGGCCGGATGCGTCCCACGCCAACGCCGGCGCAACAAGCCTTGGCCGCAAAGTTGCATGAGCATGGCGACAAGAGTGATTTGTTGGAAAGCCGCGCTGCCTTCGCGGAAAAACGCGCGCCGAACTTCAAAGGCTGGCTTGATCCCGCGGATCGCTACCGCATGCCGGATATTGAGCAGGACTAGTTTGGTCGTATTTTCCGAGTCGCCAAGTGATGCTCACTTGGCTTGAAAATATTCTTAGAGCGTGTTGCGTTCTCATGGGTTCACGCAACCCGCTCTATATCATTGTTTTTCGAGCATCTTCACGCGTCCAGATGATTCCATCTGAACGCGATCTGCTCTAACCCAAAAACTCCCGCACTTCCCGCGCCGCATCGGCCAGGCCCATGCGGCGCAGCAGCACGCCGGAAGGCAGGCCAGCCAAAAGCCGCGATGGGCAGGACCGATCCAGCATCACGAAAACGCCCTTGTCATCGGCGCGCCTGATCAAGCGACCAAAAGCCTGACGCAGCCGATGACGCGTGATACGGTCATCATATTCCTTCGGCCTGCCTTCCGATAAATGCAGGCGGCGTTCGCGATGCAGGATGCTGGGGCGCGGCCAGGGTACGCGGTCGAACACCAGCAAGCGTAGGGAACGCCCCGGCACATCCACGCCATCACGCATGGCATCGGTGCCGAGCAGGCAGGAATTTTCCTCAGCACGGAAAACATCCACCAAGGTGGCGTTATCCATCGCGTCAATATGCTGCGCGTAAAGCGGCAGGCCGGCTTCTTCCAAGGCGGGGGCAATGCGGCCATACACGTCACGCAAGCGGCGAATGGCGGTGAAAAGCCCAAGCGCACCGCCACCGGATGCCAGAAACAAATCCCGCATCGCGCCCGCGATTTGTGCAGTGTTTTCGCGCGCAACATCCGTCACCACAATGCAGCGCGTGCGGGCCGCGTAATCGAAGGGGGATGCCACCGCGGCGCGAATAGCGGGCAGTGGCAAATGCGCGGCACCTGTGCGGGCTTCCGCTTCGCGCCAGGCGGCTTCGGGGTCTTCTTCATCAGCCTCGGCGGCATCGCGCAGTGTGGCGGAGGTGATCAGCACACCATGCGCAGGGGCTGCCACCTGCATGGCAAAGGGGATGGTGGGGTCCAGCCAATGCCGGTGCATGCCCGCATCCAAATCCTGGCCGCCGCGCCGTTCGATCGAAAGCCAATCCACCATATCGGGCCGCGCGCCGGGCGAGGGTTCTTCGCCACCAATCCGCCCGAGCATGGCGCGCCAGGCCGTCAGCGGCATCAACACGCGGCGTTCAAGTGATCCGCAAATCGCCTCAATCCGCAGCCGGTCAGCGCTTTCAATCTCGGCGGCTTCATCTTCCATGCGTTCGAGCAGCTTTCCGCGCAAATGCCGCACAGGCGCTTCCAGGCGTTGCAGCGCGCGTTCAAGCGCGCCCGCGATTTCCGCCATATCAGCATTCAGCGGGAAAAGATCACATTCCGCATCGTAAAGCCCGGCTTCCTCGGCTTCCGCATTGCGCGCACGCACCTGGCGGCGCACGGCGCGGAGAAAACCCTCAGCCGGATTGGCGGGTTCGGCCACCAGGGCGGGCGCGGCTTCTTCGCCCAAACGGCCAGACCAGCCGCCCGCCGGCAGCGCGCGCGCGGCTTGCAGGGCGGCTTCCAGCGGCGCCTGCAATTCCGGGCGGTCGCCCACCAATTCCTCCAACCGGCGCTTGAGGCCGCGCGCGCGGGAACGCCCGCCTTCGGCGCCCAAAATCCAGCGGCGCAGCTCCGCCATTTCAGCGCCGGTCAGATCGGCGGAAAAGGCGCTGTCGGCGGCGTCGAACAGATGGTGCCCTTCATCGAACACCAATCGCAGCGCGCGGCCATCTTCACCGCCACCGAGTGCTGCCTGGATCATCACCAGCGCGTGATTGGCAATAACGATGGAGGCACTTTCCGCGCGGCGAATGGAATGTTCCACAAAGCATTTGCGATAATGGGGGCAGGCGGCATGGATGCATTCCCCGCGCCGATCCGCGAGCGGCAGGATATTGGCCGCACCGAATAATTCCGTGATCCAGCCTGGGAAATCGCCACCCAGAATATCGCCATCACGGGTCGCCACTGCCCAGCGTGCGACCAGCCCCAAAGCCACCCCCTGCCCCGGCATGGCGGAAAAGCCCAAAGCATCTTCCAGGTTTAACAGGCAAAGGTAATTCTCTCGCCCCTTGCGCAGCACCACGCGGCGGCGGCGTTCTTCCGCATCGGGGAAAAGCCGCGCGGTTTCTTGATCAATCTGGCGTTGCAGATTGCGGGTAAAAGTGGAAATCCACACCGGCGCGCCATTGCGTTCCGCCCAAAGACTGGCCGGCGCCACATAGCCAAGCGTTTTGCCCGTGCCTGTGCCGGCCTCTGCCAGCACCAGCGCCGGCGCGCCCTGATCTTCCCTAGGCGCAAAAGCAGCAGCAGCAGCGGATGCGTAATCCGCCTGTTGTGGGCGTTGCTCTGCCCCCTCCCCCAAAATCTGCGCGAGCCTAGCCCGCGCCTCATTTGGTTCAATCCCGAAGGAGGATGGCGGATTGGCGGGTGCGGCTTCCGCCCATTCCGGCAAGCGGCGCCAGACGCGCAAGCCTTCCATGCCCGAACGCGCAGCCGGCGCACCAAGCGCGGCAAGAACGGAACGCGCCCAGGGCCAGCCTGCTTCACCCATGCGCGCGGCAAGGCTTGCGGCGTCGCGGTTCAGTGGTGCGGCGCGGTCATCTGCCAGCCGCCGCAGCAATTCGCTGGCGATATCGGGCAATAACGCGACAGCGCCTTCATCATCGCGCGGCACGGGCAGGCCAAGCGCCAAAGCCAGGCCGCGCGGCGTGGGCGCGCAGGATGCGGCGGGCAGCACAAAGGCGAAAAGCTCCAGCAGGTCATGCGCCGGGGCAATGCCCGGCACGCCAAGCCGCCGCGCCATGGCCGGGGCATGGACCAAAAGTGGCGCGGTATCCACGAGGCGCGCCGCCACTGCCCGCGCCGGCAGGGTTTCGATGCTGCCATCACTATCCAGCAGCACGGCGCGGCCCTGGCCCGCCACCAGGGCGGGCACATCGGGCAGCAGCAAGCGCGGCGGGCTTGGCGTTTCAGCCATGCCCGTCAGACCATATGGGCGGGGAGCCCAAGCCTCACGCGCGGGGCAGCTTTTCGGCGATCTGCACGGCGTTCAGCGCGGCACCCTTCAACAATTGATCGCCACAAAGGAAGAAATCGAGCCCCCGATCCCCAAAGACGGGATTGGCGCGGATGCGCCCGGCTTCTACATCATCCTGACCAGTTGCGGTCAGCGGCATGGGGTAGAGGCCCGCTTCCGGGTCATCCACCACTTTCACGCCGGCGGCCTTGCGCAGCACTTCGCGCGCAGCTTCCGGCGTTACGGGGCGTTCGGTTTCAATCGTCACGGCTTCGGCATGCACGCGGAAGGTCGGGATACGCACCGCAGTGCAGGAGATCGGCAGATCGGGCATGCCCATGATCTTCCGGCTTTCCCAAACCACCTTCATTTCTTCGCGCGTATAGCCATTGGGCTGGAAGCTATCGATCTGCGGAATGACGTTAAAGGGCAGCGGGTGGCGGAACACCTCATGCCCCGCCTTGGCGCCATCCACCAGCACGCGGCGGGTTTCGCGTTCAAGCTCCGCCATGCCTTCCGCCCCGGCGCCGGAGGCCGCCTGATAGGTCGAGACAATCACGCGCTTCAGGCCGAAGGCTTGGCGCAGTGGCTCAAGCGCCACAACCAGAATGGCCGTGGTGCAATTGGGGTTGGCAATCAGCTTGGCTTGGCCGATGGCGCCGGCATTAACTTCCGGCACCACCAGCGGCACATCATCCTGCAAGCGAAAGGCCGAGGAATTATCCACCACATGCACCCCGGCAGCGACCATGGCCGGCGCATGAGCCTTGGCGAAATCGCCGGAAACCGCCAGCAGCGCCAAATCCAGATCGCGCATGGCGGCATCGCTGAAGGGCTCAATCTCCGCCTCACCCAGCGGGGTTTTCAGTTTGGTGCCGGCGCTGCGGGCAGAGGCAAAAAGCCTGAGCGACGTCATCGGGAAGGCCCGACGCCCCAGAACATCCACCAATTCGCGGCCCACCGCACCGGAGGCCCCAATCACGCCGACACGCATTGCAAAAATCCCATGGTAAAGCTTGGAAGCGGGCGGTTTAGAGCAGAAAAGCCAAAGGGGGAACACCCTGAAGCCGTTGGCCCTCGCCTCTTGCGCTTGGTCTGCCTATAACGCCCCTCCCGCTTGAGAGGATTGCCGCAGCCAATGTCCGCCGCCGCTGATTTTTCCGCCGTGAAGGCCTGGCCCTTTGAGGAAGCGCGCAAGGTCGCCGCGCGCCTGGCCGCTTCGGGCAAAAGCACGGCGCTGTTTGAAACGGGCTATGGCCCTTCCGGCCTGCCGCATATCGGCACCTTTGGCGAAGTGGCGCGCACAAGCTGGATCCGCCACGCCTTTGGGCAGCTTACCGGCTTGCCATCACGCTTGCTCGCCTTCAGCGATGATATGGATGGGCTGCGCAAGGTGCCGGATAATGTGCCGAATAAGGAAATGCTGGCCGGGCATATCGGGCGACCCGTCACGGCGATTCCTGACCCCTTCGGCACGCATGAAAGCTTTGGGCACCATAATAACGCGCGGTTGCGCGCCTTTCTGGATGCTTTCGGCTTCGATTATGAATTCGCGTCTTCATCGGAATACTACCGATCCGGGCGCTTTGATGCCGCGTTGCTGCGCATGGCGGAAAACCATGCCAAGGTGCTGGACGTGATCCTGCCCACACTTGGGCCAGATCGGCGCGCCACCTATTCGCCCTTCCTGCCCATCCACCCGAAAACCGGCGTGGTCATGCAGGTGCCGATGGAGGAAATCCGCCCCGATCAGGACATGCTGGTCTGGCGCGATCCCGATAGTGGGGAGCGTTTCGGCACACGCATCACGGGTGGGCATTGCAAGGCGCAATGGAAGGCGGATTGGGCGTTGCGCTGGTTTGCGCTTGGCGTCGATTATGAAATGTCGGGCAAGGATTTGATTGATAGCGTCCGGCTTTCATCCGCGATTTGCCGCGTGCTTGGTGGCAAGCCGCCTGAGGGCTTCACTTACGAGCATTTCCTGGATGAACAGGGCCAGAAGATTTCCAAATCCAAGGGCAATGGCCTGACGATTGAGGAATGGCTGCGCTATGCGCCGCCGGAAAGCCTTTCCCTATTCATGTTTAACCAGCCGCAGCGCGCCAAGCGGCTTTACTTTGATCAAATCCCGCGCGCCGTGGATGAATATCTGCAACATCGCACGCGGCTCCGCACCGCGCCGGATGCCGCCAATCCGGCCTGGCATCTGCATGCTGGCGCCGCGCCGAATGACCCGGAACCACCGGTTTCCTTCACCATGTTGCTGAACCTGGCCAGCGTGGTGAATGCGGATGACCCAACGCTGCTTTGGGGTTTTCTGGCGCGCTATGCGCCCGGCGCAACGCCACAAAGCCAGCCCTTGCTTGGCAAGCTGATTGAATACGCCGTTGCCTATTACCGGGATTTCGTCGCGCCCACCAAGCGCTTCCGCGCGCCAAGCGCGGGCGAACGGGAAGCGCTGGCAGCGCTTATGGTGGCGCTGCGCGACCGCGCCGCAGATCTGGAAGCCACGCCGGCGGAAGAACGCGCCAAGGTTGCGCAGGATTTGGTGTTTGATGCGGGACGCCGAGAGCCCTTCCTGGAAGCAGGCAAGGATGGGCGCATGGGCGTGTCGCGCGCCTGGTTCAATGCGCTTTATCAAGTGCTGCTTGGTCAGGAAGAAGGCCCGCGCTTTGGCGGCTTCATCGCGCTTTACGGCGTGGCCGGCACGATTGGCCTGATTGAAACCGCGCTGACGCGCGCGGAGAACGCCGAGGCGTGACGCGACAGAGCGCGCTTTCCCTGCTCAAGCGTTTCGGCCCGACCTGCTTCGGCCTGCTGCTGCTGGTAGGCGCGCTTTATGTGGTGCAGCGCGAATTTCGCGGGCTTTCCTGGCAGGATATTCAAACCGCGCTGCATGCTACGCCAGCTGCGGGGCTATGGCTGGCGGCGGGCTGCACCGTGGGCGCCTATCTATTGCTGTCGGCTTATGATCGCTTAGGGTCCATTTATGCCGGGCATCCGGTTTCCTGGCGGCGATCTCTACTGGCTTCCTTCTGCGCTTATTCACTCGCGAATAATATCGGCGTCGCCACGGTTTCCGGGGCTGCGGTGCGCTATCGTTTCTATACCAGTTGGGGGCTGGCGCCGGTTGCCATTGCGAAAGTCATTGCCATTACCTCGCTCACCTTCGGGTTGGGCGGCTTTGCCATAGCGGGTACGGTGCTGGTGCTGGAACCTGATTTGCTCGGCTTTCTGGGGCCGGGGGCGCCGCGCTGGATTTTGCCACTCATCGGGTTTTTGTGTTGGGCGATTGTCATCACCTATGTGGTGCTGGCGCGCTTCGTGCCGCATATCCGGCTTTTCGGGCATGAGATTGATCTGCCCGGCTTTCGTATAGCGATTGCCCAGGTGGCGCTGGCAACAGCGGATGTCGCTGTCACGGCCATGATTTTCTACGCCCTGCTGCCACCAGCCGATGGTCTGAGTTTTTTGCATTTCCTAGGCATTTACATCGCTGCCTATATGGCGGGGCTGGCGGCCAATGTGCCGGGCGGCATCGGGGTATTTGACGGCGCCATTTTATTTGCCCTGGCGGGCTTCATGCCAACCCCTGCCGTGGTGGGCGCGCTGCTGCTGTTTCGGCTTTTCTATTACATTATTCCGCTATTTCTGGCCGGCGCGCTTTTCGCGGGGTTTGAAATCAGCCAGCGCCGCAAACTGGTCGCGCGCTTGGCGCCTGATCGCGGCATTGCGGTTTCCTTTGAAGTTTCGGCCCTGGCCGGGCTCACCGGCCTTGCCGCCTTGGCGCTGATTTTCATCGGCGCGCTGCCGCCCAAGCCAAGCCTGCTTGGCCCGGTACCGGATATTCTGGAAGAAGCCGCCAGCCATTTCGCCGCTTCCGTTGTGGGCTCACTGTTATTGGCCGCCGCTTATGGGCTGGTGCGACGGCTGACGCTGGCGTGGTGGGCCTCAATTTTTCTGCTGTTGAATGGCGTGTTGATTCTGGTGCTGCGCGGCGAACCGCTTTGGCTGATCGCGGCCTTCCTGCTGGTGCCCCTGCTGCTGATGACCGCGCGTGCTGCGTTTTACCGCCGTGCGCAGTTGATTGGTGAGGCGATCTCCGCCGATGGGCTTGGCGCGCTCGCTGCCGGGGCGATTTGCGGGCTGACGCTCGCGACGGTCGCCTATCAAAGCGACCTGGCCGACCAGTCCTGGTGGGGGGTGGTGCTGGCGGCGGATGCGCCGGAGTCGCTCCGATTCACCGTGGGGCTGGCGGCGGTGCTGTTACTGGTTGCGGCCTTTCGGCTGCTGCTACCGGCCCGCCCACCCTCCATGGCCTATACCGAAGCTGCGCGCGAGCGGCTTTTGGCACTCGGCGGCATGGCGCCTGGGCTGACGGCGGCGGATGGGGCGGTGTTCGGCGAAGCAGGGCGCGCTGGCTTTGCCTTTTTGCGCCGCGATGGGGTTTGGCTTGCCTTGGGCGATCCGGTCGGAGAGCCTCGGGACCGGGTTTCCGCCATTTGGCGCTTCCGGGACCTTTGCGAAGCAGCGCAGGTGGACCCGGCCTTCTGGCGCGTTGGGCCGGAATTATTGCGTATTTACAGCGATATCGGCCTGACCGCCCTGGCGTTGGAGCCCGATGGCACCGCGCCGCGCTATCTGGTCTGCCGGGCAGAGCGTGATTTGGACAATCTGCGCGCCCTTTTGCCGCATGGCGGCGCGGGTGGCGAGGTAACCTAAACTACTTGCAAGTAACGCCCGGCCGCGCCATTGCAAGCGCGCTTCAGATCAAAGGAGGAGCAGATGCGCATTTCTATGATCGGGGCCGGCTATGTTGGCTTGGTTTCAGGCGCCTGCTTCGCCGAATTCGGCGTGGATGTGACGGTGATGGATGTTGATCCCGCCAAGATCTCCGCCCTGCATGAAGGGCGGATGCCGATTTATGAGCCGGGGCTGGATAAGCTGGTTGCGGAAAATGTCGCCGCCGGGCGGCTTGGCTTCACCACGGATTTGAAGGCCGCCATTGCCGGCGCCGATGCCGTTTTCCTGGCGGTTGGAACGCCCACACGTCGCGGCGATGGCCATGCCGACCTTTCATATGTTTATGCCGCCGCCGAGGAAGTGGCGCGCGCCGCCACCGGCCCGCTTGTTCTGGTGACGAAATCTACCGTGCCGGTCGGCACCGGGCGCGAAGTGCGCGCCATTGTGCGCAAGGCACGGCCAGAACTTGCCATCAGCGTTGCCTCCAACCCCGAGTTTCTCCGCGAAGGCAGCGCCATTGGCGATTTCATGCGCCCGGATCGCGTGGTGATTGGCACCGAGGATGAGCAAGGCTTGGCGGTGCTGAAGCGGCTTTATCGCCCGCTTTATTTGATTGAAACGCCGGTGCTGGCCACCAGCCTTGAAACCGCGGAGCTGATCAAATACGCCGCCAATGCCTTCCTCGCGACCAAGATCACCTTCATCAATGAAATCGCCGATCTTTGTGAAAAAGTCGGTGCCGATGTGCATGATGTAGCGCGCGGCATGGGGCTTGATGGGCGGATCGGGCGCAAATTCCTCCACCCCGGCCCGGGCTATGGCGGTTCCTGCTTCCCGAAGGACACGCTGGCGCTGGCCCGTACCGCACAGGATGCTGGCGCGCCGATCAAACTGGTGGAAGCCACCATTGCGGTGAATGAGGCGCGCAAGGTGCAAATGGCGGATCGCATCCTGGCCGCGCTCGGGCCTGATCCGGCGGGCAAGGTGGTTGCCGTGCTGGGCCTGACCTTCAAGCCCGAAACCGACGACATGCGCGATGCGCCATCCTTGGTCATCCTGCCCAAGCTGGCTGCGGCGGGGGTCGCTTTGCGCGCCTTTGACCCGCAGCCCGGCCATGCGCGCCAGGTGCTGCCGCAGGCGGTGCATTATGCCGGAAGCCCCTTGGCTGCGGCAGAAGGCGCCGATGCTCTGGTAGTGCTGACGGAATGGAATGAATTCCGAGCGCTCGCGCCGACCCGCCTGAAATCCGCCATGAAGGGCAGTATTATTCTCGACTTACGCAATATCTGGGAGCCAGCGGCGATGCGCGCTGCCGGCTTCACCTATTCCTCGATCGGCCGTCCCTGAGAGCCCTTGCCATGACCGGATTCAATCATCGCTTCGACCCCACCGTGCTGCGCGAATATGATATTCGCGGAATTGTCGGCAAAACCCTGAACCCGGAAGATGCCTATGCCATTGGCCGCTGCTTTGGCAGCGTCGTCAGCCGTGGTGGCGGCAAGCGTGTAGCAGTGGGCTATGATGGCAGGCTACATTCGCCCGAGATGGAAGCGCAGCTTGTAGCGGGCTTGCGCGCCTGCGGGCTGGAAGTGGTGCGGATTGGGTTGTGCGCCACACCGATGCTCTATTTCGCGGCCTATGCGCTCGAAGCCGATGGCGCGGCGATGGTGACCGGCAGCCACAACCCGCCCGATTATAACGGCTTCAAGATGATGATCGGCAAGAAGCCGTTTTATGGCGCGCAGATTCAGCAAATTGGCCGCATGGCCGCTGATGGTGATGTGGTGCCCGAAGCCGCTGGTTCGGATCGCGCCGTGGATATCGCGACACGCTATGCTGACCGCGTATTGCAGGATTGGGATGGCGGGGACCGCGCGCTGAAAGTGGTGTGGGATCCGGGCAATGGCTCGGCCGGGCCGATTGTAAAGGCGCTGGCCGCGCGCCTGCCTGGGCATCACATGGTGATCAATGCCGATGTGGATGGGCGCTTCCCGAACCATCACCCGGACCCAACGGTGCCGAAAAATCTGGAACAATTGATCACCGCCGTGGCGCGTGAAGGTGCTGATCTTGGCATTGCCTTTGACGGCGATGGGGACCGGATTGGTATTGTTGATAATGAAGGCCATGTGCTGTTCGGCGATCAATTAATGATCGTGCTGGCGCGTGATGTGCTGAAAGCAAAACCTGGGGCCACCATCATTGCAGATGTGAAGGCATCGCAAGTTTTGTTCGATGAGATCGCCAAGGCGGGCGGCAATCCGCTGATGTGGAAAACCGGGCATTCGCTGATCAAGGCGAAAATGGCGGAAACCGGCAGCCCGCTGGCGGGAGAAATGTCCGGCCATATCTTCTTTGCCGATAAATGGTACGGTTTTGACGATGCGCCATATTCCGCCGTGCGGCTGCTTGGCATTGTAGCCCGGCTTACCGGCCCGCTTTCCGCCTTGCGCGCCGCTTTGCCGCAGGTGATCAATACGCCGGAACTTCGTTTTGATTGCACCGAGGAGCGCAAGTTTGAAGTGGTGCGTGAAGTGAAGGAACGCCTGGCCGCTGCCGGCGCCAAGGTGCAGGATGTGGATGGCGTGCGTGTGCTGACCGATGATGGCTGGTGGCTGCTGCGCGCTTCCAATACCCAGGCCGTGCTGGTGGCCCGCGTGGAAGCTTCCAGCGAGGCCGGGCTGGAACGCCTGAAGGCCGATCTGGCGCACCAGATTACCGCGAGTGGCTTGGCCGTGCCGGATTTCTCCGGCGCCAATGCGGGGCATTGAGGCTGGGCGTAAGTTTGGGTTACGGTTCCTCCACCTTGAACAAGGGAAGGAACCGGGAATGAAACTCTCTCGTCGTGATCTGTTGATCGCAGGCGCCGTTCTGGCGGCGCCGGCCACGCTCCGCGCGCAGGATTTCCCAGCGCGGCCTATTCGCATCATCGTGCCTTTCCCGGCTGGCGGCACCACGGATTTGCTGGCGCGGCTTTTCGCGCAACGCCTGACCGAAACAATGGGTCAATCGGTTGTGGTGGAAAATCGCGGCGGTGGGGGTGGTTCGATCGGCGCGGATGTTGTCGCGAAGGCGGCACCTGATGGCTACACGCTGTTGATGCACAACATCACCTTCCCGACGACAACGGCGGCGATGACGCTGGCGGGGCGCCCGCCGCACGACATTGAACGGGATTTCGCGCCGCTATCGCTTGGCGCCAATGTGCCATTGGTGATCCTGGCCAATCCTTCCGTGCCCGTTTCGGATTTGAAGGGCTTCGCTGCCTGGGCCAAGGCGCAAAGCTCCGCGCCCTTTTATGGCTCTACCGGGCCTGGTTCCTTCATGAATATGGTGGGCGAAGTGCTGAAGCGCGATGCGGGGATCGCGATGGAGCACGTGCCCTTCCGCGGCGCGGCGCCGATGATCCAGGAATTGATCGCGGGGCGGGTACAATTCGGCGGCGATCAAATCTCCACCTGCTTCGGCCATGTGCGTTCCGGCGCGCTGAAGGGCTTGGCCACCACCGCATCGAAGCGCGCCAAGATACTGCCCGATGTGCCGACGGTGCGCGAACAGGGCTTTGCTTCTTTGGAATTGGAAGGCTGGAACGGGTTTTTCGCGCCCGCGCGCACGCCAGCGCCCATCATGGCGCGTCTGCAACGCGAAATCGCCGCCGC
>CAIMVB010000095.1 GCA_903844785.1 uncultured Rhodospirillales bacterium
GCTGAATGGGGACCCGCGCGTGCAGGCGGCGGCCAAGGCGGCGATTGATACTTATGGGGTTTCCGCTTCCGCATCGCGCATGGTATCCGGCGAAAGGCCGCTGCATGGCGCGCTTGAAGTGGCACTGGCGGCACATTACCAGGCGCAGGCCGCACTTGTGTTTGTTTCAGGCCACGCCACCAATGTTACGGTGATTGGCCATTTGCTGGGGCCGCGTGATCTCATTCTGCATGACGCGGCCATTCACAATTCCTGCACGGAAGGCGCCAGGCTTTCCGGCGCCAAGCGGCTTTCCTTCCCGCATAATGATTGGCGTGCGGCGGAAGCGGCGCTGAAGGAATCTCGGCGCGGCGCGCGGCGGGCGCTTTTGGTGATTGAAGGCCATTATTCCATGGATGGCGACATCCCGGATTTGCCGCGCTTCATTGAAATTGCCCGGCGCCATGATGCCTGGTTGATGGTGGATGAAGCCCATGCGCTGGGTGTTGTGGGCACGCGCGGCCATGGCCTGCATGAATATTACGGTATCGACCCGAATGAGGTTGATATCTGGATGGGCACGCTTTCAAAAACGCTTTCGGCCTGCGGTGGCTATATCGCCGGCAATGCCAGCCTGATCGAATGGCTGAAGCATTCCGCGCCTGGCTTTGTCTATTCCGTCGGTCTTGCGCCCGCCTTAGCGGCGGCGGCGTTGGAAAGCCTTGCCATCATGCATGCCGAACCCGAACGCGTGGCGCGGCTTCATGCCAATGCGGCGCTTTTCCTTGGGCTTGCGCGTGAAGCAGGGTTTGATACCGGCAGCGCCACAGCGCATGCGATCATTCCGGTGATTTTGGGTTCTTCCATTGCGGCGGCGCGTTATTCGCAATCGCTGCTGGCGCACGGCATCAATGTGCAGCCGATCATCTATCCCGCGGTCGCGGAAAAGGCGGCGCGGCTGCGCTTTTTCCTTTCCAGCGAACATACGGATGCGGATATCCGGGCCACCATCGCGGCGCTGAGCGCCATTCGTGCCGAGGCGAAAAAATAAGGCCCGTGATCTGATCACGGGCCTTGCGCGGATCAGAGTTCTTCGTCGCCCCAATCGGCGCTGGCATCATTGCCGTAATCCGCCGAGGCATCCTGCTGCGCATCCCCGCCCCAGGGCGAGGAAGACGGCACGGCTTCCTGCGCGAAACCACCGGATGACGCTGCCTGCGCCGCGCCACCACTGCCCAGCGCGCTCATCAGCATATTGCCGAGCATAATCCCGCCCGCGACTCCGGCCGCCGTGGCCAGCGCAGTGCCGAGAAAACCGCCACCCGGGCGCTGTTGCAGCGCCTGCGGGTTGTGGCCCGGCGGGTAATAGGGCTGCGGGCGGGGCGGCATGGGCGCGGGGCGATTGCCGCCGAACAAGCCACCCAGCATGCCACCCTTCTGCGCCTGGCCTTCACGCCGCGCGGCTTCCACTTCCCATTCCAATTGCTGGATGCGGTTATTGGCTTCCACCAGCGCTGCTTCCTGCGCAAAAGCGGATTGCGTGATGCGATAGCGCGCTTCCGGGTAGCGGGCGAAAAGCTCCCCGATCAGCCGATCCGCGTCAGCGTCCATCGGCGGTAGGTTGGGCTTCTGCGCCGTGCTGGCACCCCAAGGGCCCGAAGGCGCGCCCTGCACCGCGGCATTGCCGCTGAGCCGTTCCACAAAAGCGGTAATGATCCGCTTTTCCTCATCCGTCATTGTGAAATCCTTCTCCCGACATTCAGGTCGCGGGCTGGTTGCACCCCACCCTTCGCGCCCGGTCGGGAAGTGGCCCGTCCAGGCCTGGCTTTCAAGCGCCAAAGGGGTCGTTTCATGGAACTGACATCAAAGCTCTATCCGGCCTGGCAGGCCAAGCCGGCGCCATTCAATGGCAATACAGCGGTTCATCACCACAAATAGCCCAGCGGCGCGGGCGCGGGCGGCGGCGGCGGCGTCCTCCACGCCCAATTGCAGCCAAACACTTTTGGCGCCGAGGCTGATTGCTTCATCCACCACTGCCCCGGCTTCGGCGCTGCGACGAAAAATATTCACCATCTCCAGCGGGCGCGCTTCCGCCAGCGTGCCGAAGGTGGTGACGCCATGGATAGGCTTGCCGGCGAGCATCGGGTTCACCGCCACCGCCGCCAGGCCGCGCGCGACCAGAAAGGCAAAGACGCCATGGCTTGGGCGGTCCAGGCGATCAGAAGCGCCAACCACGGCAATGCGGCGCGTCTGCACCAAAAGGTCGCGGATTTCAGAATCGGTCATGCGGAGGCAGCATCACATGAAAACCAATGGGGGATCACGCGAGCGCGCGCCGCAAAAAGACCCCGACTGGCACCATGCCCGGAATCACCTCCTGCACAAAAACCCTGAGGCGGCTCAGGAAGGCGGGCAGGTCCGGCGGAGAGGCCGGCGCAGGGCCAAGGGCGGCGATCAGGCCAGGTGCGGCCTGGCGTGCTGCAGCCACCGCAGCAGCGCGGGCGCGCTTGAGCCCGCCATCGGCATGGAGCGGTGCCAGCACCGCTGGCAGTTGCGCCAGAAAATCCGGCCAGAGTGCCAAATGCAGATAAAGGCTTGGCACCACCGCCGCATCGGAAAGAGCATGCGCTGCGGTCAAGCCAAGGATCTGCGCGCGCGTTTCCTCAGGCAGGGCTGCCATGCGCGGCAGGGGTGGCGGTGCGGGCAGCATCGCACCACGCGGCGCGGGCGTAAGGGGTTGCCCGGGCGCCATACCCTCATGCCGCAGCAAAATAGCCGTCAGGAGCGAGAGGTTCGTCGCATTGCCGCGATGATAAACCTCCACCAGTTCAGCGATCGCAGCGCGGCCCGCGAATGCGGTAAGGCGCGCGGCGGGCGGTAAATCCATGGCGGCCGCGACACCATCGCGCGCTGCGGCTGCGGCGCTGGAAGCCAGCGCAGGCGCGGCTTGCGCCCAAAGCCAATCCAGCACGCCCGGCAGCGCCGCTGCGTGGCGCCAGATTAGATTCACCTGACCAATGCCGATGCCGTTATTCAGCGCGGCATAAATCGCGGCGATTGCGGGCGGCGCTTCCGCTTCGCGGATTTCAGCAAGACTGGTACCGGACATGGTTCAGAACTCCTCAAAAATCCGCCCACAACCTGCGATTTTCTCCGCAATGCCATTGGCGCGGAGCGCATGCCAATAGGTGGCGGCATTGATGGCAAGCACCGGCTTACCCAACCAAAGCTCTGCCATCGCGGCCACGCGGATCATGGAAAGATTGGTGCCGACCTGCACAATGGCATCCACATCATCGCCATCAAGCCGCTTCAGCGCCGCGACACATTCCGCCGGCGTCACCTGCGCTATGCCAGTCCAGCTACGGCATTGCAGCGCAATGTCGCGCACAACGGTAAAACCCATATCGCCGAAATAACGCGCGACTTCCGCATTCATCACCGGCCAATAGGGTGTCAGCACCGCGATGCGCCTGATACCGCCAAAGGCATTCAAGGCGGCGGTGCAGGAATGGCTACCGATGCTGATATCAAGCCCTGAGACATCCTTGACCTGAGTCACAAATTTATCAGCGCCCTTCTGACCATCAAAGAAGGTAATGGCTGACATGCCCATCACCAGATAATCCGGATGGCAGGTCATGACGCTGCGCACCGCATCCATGGTATTGCCGCTGATCACGGAAATCCCGGCGCGGAAGCTTTCATTGGAAACCGCATCTAAATCGGGCGTGAAAATGCGGCTATAGTGATTGGTGACACCTGCCGGGCGCAGCATGTCATAATCCGGCTGCACCACCGTATTGGTGGAAGGCCCCATCACACCAAAAAGCTTCCGCCAGCCGAGGATATCACGGGGCATCAGCCGTACTCCTTTGAATGGAGTTGTCATTATAGCAGAAGCGGGAGGGCTCTGCCCTCCCGCCCTCACCTACCAAGGGCCGTAAGGCGCTTGGAGGCCAGGAATTGGGCCTGTGCAGCATTGAAAGGGCGCGCTAAAGCCGCCCCATGCGCTTCGAACCTGCCCCCCGCCCCGCCCTTGCTGAAATCCCTGGCTCGCTGATCCGCGAAGTCTCAGAAGTTGGGCGCTATATGCCCGATGTCATTCCGCTTTGGTTCGGGGAACCGGATACCGTCACGCCGGATTTCGTGCGGGAAGCGGCCAAGGCCGCTTTGGATGATGGCAAAACCTTCTACGCGCCCAATCCCGGTATCCCACCTTTGCGCGAAGCCATTGCGGCCTATCTGGCGCGTATCAACCGGCCCGTGGCCACTTCGCGCGTCGCGGTTACAGCATCGGGTGTCAATGCGCTGATGCTGGTGGCGCAAGCCCTGCTTTCACCCGGTGATCGCGTGGTGATCCCAAGCCCCGCCTGGCCCAATATGGATGGCATTGCCCGCGTGATGGGCGCGGAAGTGGCGGATCTGCCACTCAGGCTCATGAACGGGGTCTGGCGCGCGGATTTGGATGAATTGCTGGCTGCCATCACGCCGGCCACGCGCCTGCTGTTTTTGAACAGCCCTGGCAACCCCACGGGCTGGACCCTCACCAGCGCGGAACAACGCGCCATTCTGGATAAATGCCGCCAGACCGGCACCTGGATCCTTTCTGATGATGTCTATGAAAGGCTCTATTTCGCCGGTGATGCTGCGCCATCCTTCCTTGAAATTGCCGATGAACAGGACCGCGTGGTTTCGGTGAATTCATTCTCCAAATCCTGGGCCATGACCGGCTGGCGGCTGGGCTGGATTGTGGCACCGCCGGCGCTGATGGATGCCATCGGCAAGCTCAATGAATTCAACATGTCATCGGCGCCCACCTTCATTCAACACGCAGGTGTGGTGGCGCTGGATAAGGGTGATGCCTTCATTGCCGAAACCCGCGCACGGTATTTGAAGGCGCGCGATATCGCTCATGCCGCGCTATCCAGCATCCCAGGCATCACCGCACCGCGCCCCGATGGCGCGATGTATCTTTTCCTGAAGGTGGAAGGCTGCACAGATAGCTTGGCACTCGCCAAATCCCTGCTGCATTCGGCGCGGGTTGGCATTGCCCCCGGCGCGGCTTTCGGCGCAGGCGGGGAAGGCCATTTGCGCCTGTGCTTCGCGCAATCCGAAGCACGCATCCGCGAAGCGAGCACGCGCCTTGCGGAAGCGCTTTCTAAAAGGTGATTAGCCGGGGCGGCGCAATTCGCCCGCGAATTCCAGAATTTCGCGCGACCGCGTAACCCGGCTACCCCAGCAGCGATCGAACTCCGCGATCAGCTTGGCAAGTGCGGGGGAACCCGGGAGGGCTTCCACCGCGGCCAGGTTCGGGAATTCATAAAAAGCGAAATGGAGCGAAGGGTCCGTCTTGCTCCAGCAGCGCCAGGCATGGGCTACGCCAAAGGCCGTCAGCGCATCCGGCAGATGTTCCTTTTCATACCAGGTGTCGAAGCCGGGCCGATCCGACGGATCCGCCACCACAGCGCGGACCATGAAATAGGCTTTGGACATGGTATTCTTCCCCTATGCGGCGCCAGCATTTGGCGCTTGCTTGGTGGCAAGCCTAACCACAGACCAATCCGCCTGCCAGCCCCCTTTCGGTGACGCCGCTGCAGGGGATAGCATGGTGGAGAGCGCCCGGCCGGGCGCCCGGGGGGAAAGCGCCATGGCGATCAAAAATATCCTTTACATCATGTGCGATCAGCTACGCTTTGATCATCTGGGCTGTTCCGGGCATCCATTTCTGAAAACGCCCAATATTGATCGGCTCGCCGCGCGCGGGGTGCGTTTTGATCATGCCTATGTGCAATCGGGGATTTGCGGGCCATCACGCATGTCTGCCTATACCGGGCGCTACGTCTCCTCCCACGGCGCCACGCATAACCGCGTGCCGCTTTCGGTGGGTGAAGTGACACTTGGGTGGCATTTGCGTGAAGCCGGGCGGCGGCTAATGCTGGCGGGCAAAACCCATATGCTGCCCGATGCACGGGGCATGAAGCGCTTGGCGCTTGATGGGCAGAATGAATTGGCCGTGCTGCTGCGTGAAGGTTGGTTTGAATTGATTGATCGGCATGATGGCCATCACGCGGAAACCGACAGCGCCTATGCCGATTGGCTGCGCGACAAGGGCTATGCTTCGAAAGACCCTTGGACAGATTACGTCATCGCCGTAACCGATGAAAAAGGTGAAACACGCAATGGCTGGAAAATGCGCCACGCCCGCCTGCCCGCGCGCGTACGCGAAGAACATAGCGAAACCGCCTATACGACCGATCGCGCCTTGGAATTCATTGAAGCGCAGGGCGATGCACCTTGGGTTTTGCATCTTTCCTATGTGAAGCCGCATTGGCCCTATATCGCGCCCGCGCCCTATCATGCCATGTTCACACCGGAACAATGCCTGCCGGTAAAGCGCCACGCGGCGGAACGCGGCAATCACGCGCATCCGGTCTTGCGCGAATTCATGCAGGAAGAAGTCGCGCAAAGCTTCCAGCAGGATGATTGCATCGCAACAGTGCGCCCCGCCTATCAGGGCTTGATCGCGCAGCTTGATCATCATCTGGGGCGCGTTTGGGATACACTGGAAAAACTTGGCCGTTTTGATGATACGCTGATCATTTTCACGTCAGATCATGGGGATTATCTGGGCGATCATTGGCTGGGGGAGAAGGAATTATTCCATGATTGTATCCAGCGCGTGCCCTTTATTCTGTATGATCCCTCCCCGGCGGCGGATGCCACGCGCGGGCGCGTAGATACGCGCTTTGTGGAAGCCATTGATGCGCTACCCACCATGCTGGAAGCCTTGGCGCTGGATCCGGCCGAACATCTTCTGGAAGGCCGTTCGCTACTGGCGCTGACGCGCAATCAGGAAACGCCCTGGCGCGATGCGGTCTTCAGTGAATTGGATTGGACCTTCCGCGGTGCGCGGCGCCGGCTTGGTCTGCCCACCGGCCAGCATCACGCCTGGATGGTGCGCACGGCGCGCTGGAAATACATCCATTGGACCGATGGGCTGCGACCCATGCTTTTTGATCTGGCAGAGGACCCCGATGAATTTCATGATCTTGGCGCTGATCCAGCGCTGGAGGGCGTGCGGGAAGAACTCCGCGAAAGGCTTCTGGCCTGGTTCACCGCCTTGAAGCGCCGCACCACATTAACCTGGGCAGAAGCCGAATTCCGCACGGATCGCCATAAATCAGCCGGTGTTTTCTACGGCGAATGGTAGTGGCGCGGCGCAGAAGCGCGGGTTAGGCTGACTGCAAAGGGCCGCCTTCAACAGGCCCAGAACAGGAGGAATCGCCATGGCGTTATCACGTCGCACCCTGATGGGCGCTGGTGCCGCGGGTATGCTGGCCGCGCCGGCACTGCACGCGCAGGAAGCCTTCCCCAACCGCCCCATTCGCATTGTGGTGCCCTACCCGCCCGGTGCCATCAACGACATGCTGGCGCGCTGGGTTGCGGATAAAATGCCGGAAGTGCTGGGCCAGCCGGGCGTGGTGGAAAATCGCCCAGGGGCGGCGGGAAATATCGGCACCACCAATGTCGCGCGCTCAGCACCTGATGGTTATACGATTGGCATTGGCAATACGCCGATCCTTTCGGTCAATCCCTTTGTCTATCCCAATATGGGCTATGATCCGCGCACAGAAATCAGCCTGGTTGGCATTGCCGCGCGCTTGATGAATGTGCTGGTGGTGAACCCGAATAGTGGGCTGAATAGCCTTGAGCAGATATTGGAACGCGCGCGCGCTCAGCCGGGGCGAATGACCTTCGCTAGTTCCGGCAGCGGCAGCAGCCCGCATCTGGCCGGCGAATTGCTGAAGCACATGACCGGCGTTGATATCACCCATGTGCCGTTTCGCGGCGGCGCGGCTTCAGGCACGGAAATCATCGCCGGGCGCATTGATATGTTGATCGATAATGTGCCGAATTCCATTGGCCATATTCGCGGCGGGCAGATGCGCGCACTCGCTGTAACCGGGAGCGCGCGCGACCCTGCCTTACCTGATGTGCCCACCTTCGCTGAGGCCGGCGTGCCGGGGTTTGAGATGTATTTGTGGTTCGGCTTCATCGCGCCGCCCAATCTGCCGCCGGCGGTGATGGAAAAGCTCTCGGGCGCTATCCGCCGCATCGTGACCGAAACCGATGTCGCGGAGCGTATCCGCCGCCAAGGTGCCGAGGTTTGGCACAAGGACCCCGCCGGAATGCGCGCGGCGATGGAAGCCGATATGGCGAAATGGGGCCCGGTGGTGCGTGCCGTGGGGTTGAAGCCGGAATAACGGGATCGGCCCGACTTGCAATCGGCGCTGGGTAGAGGAAGATGGGACATCGCCCTTTGCCGGGCGCATAACATAAAGGGGTGGATATGTTCTCTCATATTTTTGTCGGCGCGGATGACGTGGCCGTTTCCAAGAAATTTTATGATGCGGCACTGGCCACCATTGGTGTGGCGGAAGGCAAGATGGACCCGAAGGGGCGCTGCTTTTACCGCACGCCGACCGGCACGCTTGGCATCAGCAAGCCAATTGATGGCAAGGCGGCCTGTGGGGCCAATGGCGGCACGATTGGCTTTGCCTGTGATAGTCCGGAAAAGGTGAAGGCCTTCCATGATGCGGCTGTGGCCAATGGCGGCACCAGCATCGAAGATCCGCCCGGCTGGCGCGAAGGTGGTGCGGTACGGCTGTATCTGGCCTATGTGCGCGACCCATACGGCAACAAGCTTTGCGCGCTGCATCGCGGCGGGTGAATATCAGGGCGTGCCGGTTGCGGCACGCCCTTTCTCTCGGCTGTTTTAATCAGCCTTGATATTGGCAATGCGTGCCACTTCGGCCCAGGCGGGCACTTCTTCGCGAATGCGCGCCGCGAAAGCGGCAGGGCCCAACCATTCCGGGCGCGTGGCTTGTGTGGCCAGTTTTTCGCGGAATTCTGCGGTGCTGGTCACGGCCTGAAGATCCCGCGCCATGCGTTCCACCAGCGCGGGCGGCGTTGCCGCAGGCGCAAGTACGCCATACCAGGTGCCGGAATCCGGCACATCAAAACCAAGTTCTGCCAGCGTTGGCGTATCGGGAATTTCAGCCACGCGTTCACGCCCAAAAGCCACCAAGGGGCGCACTTGGCCATTCCGGTAGGGTGCAATGCCGCCAACAATGGTTTGCATGAATAGCGGCACGCGCCCGGCCAGCACATCCTGTAGCGCCGGCGCTGTGCCGCGATAGGGCACATGGGTCATATCAATGCCCAAGGCGCGCTTCAGCGTTTCACCACCGAAATGCCCATTGCCGCCATTACCCGTGGTGGCATAGCCCAATTCGCCCGGCTTTGCGCGCGCTGCGGCCACAAGATCAGCTAGGTTTCGATAGGGTTCATTCGGACCCACCCAAAGCACATTGGGCGAAAAGGCAATCATCCCAATCGGCGCAAAATCGCGCACCATGTCATAGGGCAGGCGATACAGCCCCGTATTCATGACGATATTATTGCCGCTGAAAAGCAAGGTCATGCCATCAGGCGCCGCTTTCGCCACGTAATCGGTGCCGATGGTGCCATTGGCGCCGCCGCGATTATCAATAATCACCTGCTGCTTCCAAGCCGCAGCAAGGCCGGGCGCAATCAGACGGGCGACGAAATCGGTGGGCCCGCCTGGCGGAAAGCCAACCACAATCCGCACCGGGCGCTCCGGCCAAGGGCTTGGCGATTGTGCCAGCGCAGCCTGCCCAAAAGCACAGAAGGCCGCCAAAACGGCCAGGCAACGCAGGCAGCGCCAAAAGGCTGCACCGTTCAAGCAAATCATGCTTTCCCCCCAAGACTTACGTTGTTTTCTTGGCGGATAGTACATCGCCCCGGGAATCAGGAAAGCCACCACGGCACTCGCCTCAGGGGACAGGCGCTGGGCTGGCCTGCCCTTCACCGCGCCAACGGGCGAAGGCCAATTCGGTTGCGGCGTAAAGCGCCGTATCCGTCACCGCGACGACAAGCGCATAAGCAGCCGAAGTCGCGACCTCACCACCGCCCAAAAACCGACCGAGCATGAAACTACGCGCCGTGCTGAGCACACGATAGGTCACAGATTTACTGGCGATCAGATCAGGATCAGCACGGTCAGCATCCGCCGGCAGGGCGCTTTCCCAAGCATATTCATGAGCGGCGTAGGCCACACCAGCGGTGGTGAGGCTTACCAGAAACAAGCTGCCGGCCAAGGCTGTGCTGCCACCATAGAAAGCCATGAAAATGCCGGTTTCCAGAGCGGATGACATCACTTCAAAAGTCACGGCCTTGGTCGCGATCAGCGACCAATCGACCTCAGCCGGGGGCGCCACGGGTGCCACTGGTTCGCTGGCCCAAAGCTGCGTAGCCACTAGGCAGCCGAGCATACTGCCCACGATCAATGATTTCACATGGATATTCCGGCTCAAATGATCAGATTTTCATAGCACATGGCGCAGGCTAGCGCATGTCTGCCACGCATTCACGTTACAGCGATATTCGAAACTATTGTTTGGTCGTATTTTCCAAGCGACTAAAACCGCGTTACGGGCAATACGCGCGGAATACTTTGCGCCCAAGGACAGCCCCCTATATGAGGACGGTCACGGCTTGGAATGCAAAAATTCACGCCCACGCAAAGGAAAAATCCGCTTGACCGCCCAATCGCGCCTTGCCGCTTTTCGACGCCTGCTCACCCATGCCCATGAAAGGCTGGACCTTGGCTTTGGCTTCAAGCTTTGGGATGGATCCACCATTCCTGAGAATCTGCCAAAAGATACGCTGATGATCCGCCTGGCGGATGAAGCGATGGTAGCGGCCCTGCTGCGCAAACCCAATATCGATACGCTGGCCAATTTATGGGTCTCCGCGCGGCTTGATATCCTGAATGGGTCAATCTTTGATCTGGTGGCACGGCGCCCAGCCATTCGCACAAAAGCGCTCCTGCGAAGCCTGAACAAGAAGGATGTCATCACAAGCTTGATGCGCTTTCTATTCCTGTCACGCGGCGGGCCATTCCCGCTCGAACAGGTGCGGGGTGATAAGGCGCTGAAGGATGGCAGCGAAGAAGCAAATCGTGATAATGTCCATTACCATTACGATGTCTCGAATGATTTCTACGCGCTCTTTCTCGACCCAGAGATGGTCTATACCTGCGCCTATTTCCGCGATTGGCAGAATGACATTGCAACGGCGCAGCAAGACAAGCTGCATATGATTTGCCGAAAGCTACGCCTGCAACCCGGGGAGCATTTGCTTGATATCGGCTGCGGTTGGGGCGCCTTGGTCTGTCATGCGGCAAAGCATTACGGCGTGCACGCCACCGGCGTGACCTTATCAACCGAACAAGCGGAATTGGCGCGCGCCAAGATCAAGCGATTGGGCCTGGAAGGGCGCGTTGATATCCAACTGCAAGACTACACCAAAATGCAGGGGCAATTCGATAAAATCTCCTCCATCGGCATGTTCGAACAAGTGGGCATCGCCAATTACCCCACCTATTTTTCCTCGGTTAATCGCCTGCTGCGCCCCGGCGGCCTTTATCTGCACCACACCATCGCCCGCCCGGCCAAGCGCGATGACAAAGCCTTCGCGAAACACGCCAAGGAATATGCAGCGCTCACCCGTTATATTTTTCCGGGTGGGGAATTGGATCACCTGGGTATGTCGATCAGCAATCTGCAACGTCACGGTTTTGAAGTGCATGATGTGGAAGGCTGGCGGGAACATTACGCGCGTACCTGCCGCCTATGGCACGACAAATTGCTGGAAAATCAGGCTGCGGCGGAAGCAGCAATCGGCAGCGTCAAAACCCGGCTATGGCTTGCCTATCTTGCGGGCTGCTCGCTCGCCTTCCAGCGCAATACGGTGGGGATTTTCCAGACCCTGGCGTCCAAGCGGCTGAAGGGTCCGGCGGAATTGCCGCCGACACGGGCTGATCTTTACGCGGATTGGTGACGTGCTTCCCTGAAATGTTCCCAATTTTCGGCAGGGTCTGTTTCTCAAGGGGACGGACGAATGAAACGCAGCAGGTTCAGCGATGAGCAGATCATTGGGATTTTGAAGGAACAGGAATCGGGTGCTGTGACGGCGGATGTTTGCCGCCGTCATGGGATCA
>CAIMVB010000096.1 GCA_903844785.1 uncultured Rhodospirillales bacterium
GCTGCCTGTCGTGCCTTTCCTGCATGACGACCTGCCCTTCGGGCGTGCATTACATGCATCTGGTGGATCATGCGCGGGCCTATATTGAAAAGACCTATCAGCGCCCGGCGGCGGAGCGTGTTCTGCGGCGCTTGCTTTCGGCGGTTTTGCCCTATCCCGGCCGGTTTAGGCTTGCCTTGATAGGGGCCAGCCTGGCGCGGCCTTTTGCGCGGTTGGTGCCGGGTTCCTCCCCCATGGCGGAAAGGCTGCGCGCCATGCTGCGTCTGGCGCCCGCGCAGGTGCCATCGCCTTCGGCGATTGAACGCCCTGGTGTGTTTCCCGCGCAGGGCGAAAGGCGCGGGCGCGTTGGCGTGTTGACGGGCTGCGCGCAGCAGGTGCTGGCCCCTTCGATTAATGAGGCGACGATCCGGCTGCTCAACCGCATGGGGATTGAGGTGGTGGTGACGAAGGATCAGGGCTGCTGCGGTGCGCTTGATCATCACATGGGCCATCATGATCCCGCCATGCGCCTGGCGCGCGCCAATATCGCTGCCTGGTCGGCGGAGATTGAGGCTGAGGGGCTGGATGCGATTGTGGTGAATGCGTCCGGCTGCGGCACCACGCTCAAGGATTACGGCTTCATGTTCCGGGAGGAGGGGGCACCCTGGCGGGAGA
Source organism: uncultured Rhodospirillales bacterium (assembly GCA_903844785.1). Classification (GTDB taxonomy): domain Bacteria; phylum Pseudomonadota; class Alphaproteobacteria; order Acetobacterales; family Acetobacteraceae; genus Neoroseomonas. Next base: position 655 of record CAIMVB010000096.1, read on the forward strand.
AGGCGGAGAAGGTCGCGGCTTTGGCTGCCGATATTTCGGAAGTTCTGACACGCTTTGGCTATGCGCCAACCCGGAAGCCGCCGGGGCTTTCGGTGGCGTATCATTCGGCCTGTTCGCTTCAGCATGGGCAGAAGATTACGGCGGAACCCAAGGCCTTGTTGGTGAAGGCGGGTTTCACGGTAAAGGAACCGGCAGAGGGGCATATCTGCTGCGGTTCCGCGGGGACGTATAATCTGATGCAGCCGGAAATCGCCGGCCAATTGAAGGCGCGCAAGCAGGGCAATCTGGAACGCACCGGCGCGGCGGTGATTGCGGCCGGGAATATTGGCTGCCTGACGCAGCTTGGTGATGGCGCCATGCCGGCCATTCATACGGTGGAATTGTTGGATTGGATGGCGGGCGGGCCGGAACCCGCAGGCATCGCGAAGGCGCGCGATTTGGCATGAAGCGTCGCGCCGCCCTGTTGCTGGGCCTGGCCTTGCCAAGCGCGGCGCTGGCACAGGGTGCCTCACGCACCGCGGAAATGGATCAGCTTTTTTCCCTGCTGCGGGATGGCCAGGATGCGGCGCAAATCGCGCTGGCCGAGGCGCGCATCCGGCAATTATGGCTGGAAGCGGCATCGCCGGCGGCACGATTGCTGATGCAGCGCGGCACACGGAATTTGAATGCGCGCCTGCCGGAAGAAGCGATTGAAGATTTTGATGCGGCGCTGACGCTTGCCCCCAATGCTGCGAGTGTCTGGCATTTGCGCGCGGAAGCGCTGGGCGCCCTGGGTCAGACGCAGGAAGCCGCGCGGGATTTGGCGGAGGCTTTGCGGCTGGAACCGCGCCATTTCATTGCTTTGCAAAGTCTGTCACGCCTGCAAGCGGAAGCGGGCGATGCCGCCGGGGCGGTCCGCAGCCTGGAAGCCGCAATCGCGCTTTACCCTGCTCTGCCGGGCGGGGCGGAGGCGCTCAGGCGGCTCAAGACCGCTTCAGAAGGTCAGGCGCTTTAGCGCGCGGCCGGTTCACATTCGTTCACCTAACACACACTAAATATTGTTTGGTCGCAGTTTCCGAGTCACCAAGTTATTCCACTTGGCTTGAAGATGCTCCGAGCCTCATCCCTTCGGGCGGTGATCCTTGAAGGTTTCGCGAAGCTTGGTCTTTAGAATTTTCCCAGTCGCTGTATGGGGAATTTCATCCACCACCACCAGATCATCGGGCAGCCACCATTTCGCGACCTTATCGGCCAGGAAGGCATTCATGGCGGCCAGATCAGGGGCGGAAGCGCCCGGCTTCATCACCAGAATCATCAGCGGGCGTTCATCCCATTTCGGGTCATACATGGCGACAACGGCGGCTTCCGCGACACCGGGATAACCGACGGCGGCGTTTTCAAGCGCGATGGAGGAAATCCACTCGCCACCCGATTTGATCACATCCTTGGATCGGTCGGTCACTTCCATGAAGCCATGGGTGTCAATGGTGGCGACATCGCCGGTATCGAAGAAGCCATCGGCATCCAAAACGGCCTCATCATCGCGCTTGAAGTAATTGCGCGTGATAGAAGGGCCGCGGACTTTCAGGCGGCCGAAAACTTCGCCATTCCAGGGTAAATCGCGGCCTTCATCATCGGTGATTTTCATCTCCACCGTGAAGGGCGGGCAGCCCTGTTTGGCTTGCAACGCAAGTGCGGCGGCGGCATCCAGCCCGGCGATTTCCGGCTTGCGCTGATAGGTGGTGCCAACAGGCGACATTTCCGTCATGCCCCAGGCATGGATCACACGCACGCCGTATTTTTCCTGATAGGTTTGCGTAATGGCGGCAGGGCAGGCGGAACCGCCAATGACCACGCGCTTCAGGCTATCAATGCGCGTATGGGTCGCTTCCATATGCTGCAATAGCATCATCCACACCGTGGGCACGGCGGCAGAGAAATTCACCTGCGCTTCGGTGATGATTTCATGCACTGAAGCACCATCCAGCTTGGCGCCAGGCAGCACCAAGGTGGCACCGGCCATGGGCGCTGAAATCGGCAAGGACCAGCCATTGGCATGGAACATCGGCACCACCGGCATCACGCGGTCCGCGACACCAAGCCCCAGGCAATCCACCTGATTGCACGCCAGCGCATGCAGAATATTGGACCGGTGCGAATACAATACGCCCTTGGGATCGCCCGTGGTGCCGGATGTATAACAAAGCCCGGCAGCGGTTTTTTCATCAAAGCTCGCCCAGGCGAAATCGCCATCCGCTTCCGCCAGCCAATCCTCATAAGCCACCGCATTGCGGAGCCCGGTTTCGGGCAAATGCGCGCCATCGGTCAGGATGATGAAGCGTTCAATATGTTCAAGCTTCGGCGCCAATTGCTGAATAAGCGGGATGAAAGTCAGGTCCAGCATCAGCACGCGCGATCCCGCATGGTTCAAAATCCAGGCGATCTGATCAGGAAAAAGCCGCGGATTGACGGTGTGATAGATGGCGCCAATGCCGGTGATGCCATACCAGGCTTCCACATGGCGCCAGGTATTCCAGGCAAGTGTGGCGACCCTATCCCCCAGCCTTATGCCATCGCGTTCCAAGCGCTGCGCGAGCCGGAGCGCGCGCTGCCGAACCGCGCGGTAATCCGTGCGATGAAACGGGCCTTCAACGGAACGGCTGATGATCTCCCGCCCCGGATGCTGGATGGCGGCGTGGTCCAGCACCTTATGCATCAGCAAGGGCCAATCCTGCATCAATCCGAACATGGCATCCCCCCTCCGGCGAGGTCTTCGCCGTATCTTTGCAGGAAACCCTACACGCAAAGCCCCAGGCTGTGGCAAGATGGTTCGCGAAACACAAACCAGGAGAATGCGCCATGCCCGGAGTGCCCGATATCAGCCCAAAGGATACCTGGGCGGCATTGGCCGCCGATAAGGATGCCGTGCTGATCGATGTGCGGACGGATGCGGAATGGAATTTTGTTGGTCTGCCGGATCTGATGGCGCTTGGTAAGCAGGTGGTACTGATCCCCTGGCAAATGTACCCTTCCATGCAGGTCAATGGGGGCTTTGCTGAGGATTTGCAGGCGGCGGGGCTGACGCCAGGGCATAAGTTGTACTTCATCTGCCGTTCCGGCGCGCGGTCCCAATCCGCGGGGCAGGCGGCGCAGGCGGCCGGCTTTCCCCACGCCTTCAATGTGGCCGATGGGTTTGAAGGCCCGGTGGATGGTGCGGGGCATCGCGGCAGCGCTGCCGGGTGGAAGGCCTCTGACCTGCCTTGGCGGCAGCGCTGAGGCAGGCCATTGTGACCATCTAAGGAGAAACACCCATGACCACTCTGCCCCTGCAATCCGAATATCTGTTCCGCATGACCCTTGGCGTCGGCACGCCGCAAATGATCGGCAATACGCGCAATGGGGAACTCCGCATCGTCCCCGTCACGGGTGGCACGGTGGTGGGCCCGAAGTTGAATGGCGAAATCATGCCCGGATCGGCGGCGGATTGGCTGAGGGTGGACCCGGATGGTTCAGCGCAGATTGATGTGCGCCTGACGATCCGCGCCGCATCCGGCAGCATGGTATTTCTGGCCTATAACGGCATCAGGCATGGATCACCGGCGGCGCTGGCCAAGCTTGCCGCCGGTGAGGCCGTGGACCCTTCGGAAATCTATTTCCGCACCCTGATCCGGTTTGAAACCGGAGCTTCCGATTTGGCGTGGATGAATAAGATTATTGCGGTTGGCGTTGGCCAGCGGCCCCCAAGCGGGCCTTGTTATGATGTCTATGCGGTGAAGTAGCCGCCACAAGGCATCACACCCGTGTGAACAAAGGCCCAAAGCCCTTTTCAAGACCCGGCAATATGTTACGCATTGCAAAGGCGGGCGCAGTAAAAAAGGGCTTTGGAAAGTGACGACGGAACCTCTTTTAGGTCGGCGCGTCCTGCTGGTTGAGGATGAAGCGCTGGTCGCGATGCTGATCGGAGACGCGCTATCCGATGCCGGCGCGGTCGTGATCGGGCCCTTTGCTGCAGTGGCACCCGCCCTTGCTGCCATTGCAGATATGCCGCCAGAACTCGCGATACTCGATCTCAATTTAGGTGGGGAATCATCCCTGCCAATTGCGGATGATTTGGTGGCGCGCGGTGTGCCCATCATTTTCGCGTCTGGCTATGGCAATGCTGGCCTGCCGCCGCGTTATCGGGCAAGCCCCATGCTGGCAAAACCTTTTGACCCGGCGGATTTGATCGTCAAACTGGCGGCGCTTTTGGATGCCGTTCAGCAGCATAGCTGAAGCCTGAAGGAGGATGGCGCGCGCGCTTCAGCGCCGCGCTGCCAATTGCTTATTCTCAAGCCGGCTTAATAAGCGCACCACGGGCCAGAGCAGAATGAAATAAATGATCGCCGCCGCCACGATGGGCGATGCGTTGTAGGTGACGCTTTGCGCCTGCCGTGCCTGGAACAGCAATTCCGGCAACGCGACCACTGATGCGATGGAGGTGAGTTTCACTACCTCTAGCGTATTGGAAATAAGGTCAGGCAATACGTTCCGCACTGCTTGCGGCAGCACGATGAAGCGCATGGTCTGCGCGGCTGTCAGCCCCGTGCTGCGCGCGGCTTCCACCTGGCCGCGGGGGACGCTTTCAATGCCGGCGCGCAGAATCTCGCCATAATAAGCGCCGGTATTGAGGAAAAAGCCGATGGCCACCGCGCTCCAGGCGCTGATTTCAAGCCCAAGAAACGGCAGGCCGGCGAAGATGAAAATCAGCAGCACCAAAGGCGGCAGGGCGCGGAAAGTATCCACCCAAATGCGCAGCGGCCATTTGATAAAGGGTGAGGGCAGGGTGGAGAGCACCGCAAGGGTAATGCCACCCAAAAGCCCAAGCGGCACAACCAGCAGCGAAAGTAGTAGCGTCGCGCGCAGCCCGGCCCAGAGGATGGGGGAGGCTTCGCGCATGATCTCCCAATTCAGGAAGGCTTCGAGAAAATCCTGCATCCTCAGCGCTTCCAGGCAAAGCGTGTTTCAATCCAGCGGCCCAGCAGAACCACGGGAAAGAACAGCACTAGATAGGCCAGCGCACCGAGGGTGAGCGGCGAAGGATTGAAAGAATGGGAAAGGCCGGAACTCGCCGCACCCAGAATATCCGGCACCGCCACCACGGAAGCGAGCGCGGTGCCCTTGGTGATGGCGATGGTCCGGTTGGTCAGCGGCGGGATAGTGAGCCGCAGCGCCTGCGGCAGCACCACAAACCCGAGCGCTTGCAGGAAGCCAAGGCCGGTGGAGCGCGCCGCTTCCCATTGTCCCTTGGGCACGCTGGTAATGCCGGCCCAGAAGATTTCCTCGGAAAATGCCATCAGCACGAGCGTCAGCGCCAACCAGGCGGAGGCAAAGCCGGAAAGTTCCATCCCCATGCTGGGTAGGCCGAAAAACAGCAGCACGATAATCACAAGCGGCGGCAGGGCGCGGAACAAATCCACCACGAAAATAATCAGCCAATTGAGCGGCCGCAGCGCGAAGGAACGCAATACCGCCAGCGACAATCCAGCGAGTAGCCCGGCCGCGATAATGCAAAGCGCCAGCACAACCGTCAGGCCAAAGCCTTCAATGATCTTTGGCAGGTATTGCGCCATGACGCGCGCATTGAAGAAACTATCGGTAAAGCGTTCCCAGCCTGTCATGGCCGATTAGTGCCGTTCGATCTGGCTGATGAAGGCGCGCAGCCTCTCATGGCGCGGAGCGCTGAACAGTTCAGACGGCGGGCCTTGTTCCAGAATTTCGCCATCCGCCATGAATACCACGCGATCCGCAGCGGCGCGGGCGAAGCTCATTTCATGGCTGACCACCACCATGGTCATGCCGTCTTCGCGCAATTCGCGCATCACGGCCAGAACACCGCCGACCAATTCCGGGTCCAGCGCGCTGGTTGGTTCATCAAACAGCATGACGCGCGGTTCAAGCGCGATGGAACGCGCAATCGCGACCCGTTGCTGCTGGCCGCCGGAAAGCTGGCTTGGATAATGATCCGCGCGATCGGCCAGATGCACACGTTCCAAAGCGCGTTGGGCACGGGCTTCGGCCTCCGCCTTGTCCAGCCCTTGCACCTTGCGGAGTGCGAGCATGACATTCCCGAGCGCGGTCATATGCGGGTAGAGATTGAAGGATTGGAAAACCATGCCAATCTTCTGCCGCGCCTTATTGATATCGGTGCGCGCATCAAGCATGTCGATGCCGTCCACGATGATCGATCCGCTGGATGGTTCTTCCAGCCGATTCAGGCAGCGCAGCAGAGTGGATTTGCCGGAACCTGAAGGCCCGATCACGAAAACAAGCTGGCGTTCTTCCACGGAGAAATCGACGCCCCGCAATACATGCAGGGCGCCGAAATGCTTGTGGATGGCGCGCGCTTCAACAATGGGGCGGGCGGGGGTCATGCCCGCCCCGCCCGGTCAGTCTTTGGCATTAGCAGCGCGGGTTCTGCGGCGTGGCGTCATAGCCCGGAAGATCGGGCGGGCCGTAGCCGGGGAATTCCATCACTTCGGCCTGATCAGGGCCAGGGCGATTGCCGAACCACTTTTCTGACATCGTCGCGATGGTGCCATCGCGCTTCATGCAGGTAAGCACATCTTCCACCTGGTTGCGCATGGCAGCGCTATCCTTGCGGAAGGGCGTGCCCCAATGCATGCGCGTGCCGGGCAGCACAAAATCCGCGATATATTGCGGCGTACGAGACGCCGAATAGCGCACCACGGTATTGCCAGAGAGATTTGCGTAGGCACGGCCCTGGATCACCGCTTGCACCGCATCGGGCTGCGTATCAAAGGCAAGCAGCGTCAGGTTCAGGCGCGCGGCATTGGCCGTGACCCAGTTTTCATACGGCGTGCCCTTGTTCACGCTGATGGTCTTGCCGCGCAGATCTTCTTCCGACTTGATGGGCGCCGTGCCGCGACGGATGCCGAATTGCAATTCGGTCCAGATATAGCCTTCGGTGAACAGCAGCGCTTCGGCGCGTTCACGCGTAACCGTGGTGGGCGCGCAGAGGAAATCATAGCGCCCGGCATTCAAGGCCGGAATAAGGCCCGAAAAGGACGCGCTTTCGATCACAATTTCGCGGCCCATGCGCTTGGCAACTTCGCGAAACAGGTCAATCTGGAAGCCCTGCACGCCGCCTTGCAGCGACGGGAAGGCGTGGGGGGCGAAAGTACCATCCACCCCGCAGCGGAGCGGCGGCTGGCCTTGGGCCAAGGCCGGCCCGGCAAGGGCGGCGGAAAGCAGGGCGGCAGCCAGAAAACGGCGCATAGAGACCTCCTTCATATGGGTCGAACGGGCGGACACTCTCAGAACTCGGGGGCGCTGTCCATGGCGGCTTGCCATGAAACTGCCTTTCTATGGTCGCGCTGCTGCCCTGCTGGGCAGTTTTAAGGGAAGCCTGAACGATGCATGAGCAGGTGAATGTTTGCCCTTGGTCTGATTGGTGCGGGTGTGCTGTGTGATCTGGTGCTGGTGGCGCTGCTATTGGGCGATGCCACAGCGCCGGGCCGCTTTTCGCATGCGGCGGTAGCGCTACTGGCACTCGCCGGGGGCGGGCTGAAGCTTGGCGGGATGCTGCTGCTGGAACCGCGCCGCCGGGCGGGGTGAGACTATAATTTGGCGAATTCCGCCTTCAGGAAGCCATCCAGCGCGGCGATCAGACTCCTGTCCTCATAAAGGGCGGCTTTGCGCCCATGCAATTCCTCGCGCATCGCGTGGCGGGCTTCAGCGTTGCGGCCAAGCGTGATCAGTTTTTCGACAAAATCATCGGTATTCGCGGCGATGGCCGATGGCATATCCATCATGCGGAACATGGCGTAGCTGTGCCGGCCGCGCATGAAGGCGCCGGGGCAGGTGATGAGCGGAACGCCCGCTTCAATGGCGCCAAGCGTGGTATTGCCGCCACTCCAGCCAAGCGAATCAACCAGGACATCCATTTTTTGGGTCAAGACATCGAAGGCATCACCGCTCATGCGCGGCAGGAACATCACATGCTTTTCCGCGGAAAGCCCCGCAGTGGCGAAGGCGGCTTCCAGGCGCGCGCGCATGATTTCGGTCATGAAGGGCGCCATGCCTTCGATGAAAACGAAAAGCGCCCCCGGTACGGCGGCGGCAATGCGCGGCAGGATGTGGTCGTAGCGTGGCAGATATTTGAACAGCGATTGCAGGCAGCCATAAAGCACTCGGTCTTCCGGTAGGGGGAAATCCTGCTTGGGCGGCGTTGTGGCGCTTGGGGTGATATAAAGCGCCAGATTGGGCAGGCGGATCAGCTTTTCCGAATAATGATCCGCGCCATTTTCCGGTTCCATCAAATCGCTGGAAAGGTAGAAATCCATGGCGGATGAACCGCTGGTCACGGGATGGCCCCACGCCGTGAATTGAATGGGCGCGATGCGGTGCAAGGATAAGATGCGGCTGGATGGCGTCATGCCAATATCAGGCAGCATCAAAATATCCAGATCATCGTCCCGCATTTTGGCAATGATCTTGGCGTATTGGTTGGCATCAAAAGAAAGTCGGCGATGTGTGCCGAGTTCAGCGAATTTGGCCGATGTTTCATCCCGTATGCCGTGGAAGGCATAGGTGAAGAATTCATAATCCGCTGGCAGATGGCTCAGCCAGGGATAAGCCCATGATGAGCCATTGTGATGGTGAAGTTTTTCTGAGGCGATACCCAAGCGTATCTTGCCCGGCTTGCGCGGGCCTTCGCGCGCTGGGCGTTCCGCTATGCCGAGCATCCGTGCCAGAACGCCTGAGAGCAGGCGCGTCAATTCGCGATCATTTTCCTGCTGATAAGCGATATAAAACCCGTTGGTATTGAAGGCGAGGGTTTCAAAGGCGGCCTTTGCGGTGTCGCTGGGCTTTCCGAAATCCACCAGTAAGGCTTGGGATTTCTCCAGACCCTGCAGAAGATCCTGGCGCGCGGCAGTCAATTCGGATTCATGCGAATAGATGGCGGGCAATAGATTGGTGCGATGGAGACCTTCAGAAATCGCCGCTACGGCTTCTGCATCTGAAGCCGCGATAGAAGCGATAGCGCCTTTCCACATTGCGCCAGATTCGGCATTCCGGCCCAGATGACCAAGCGTCTGCGCTAGGTATACCTGCAAACCCAAATCTTCCGGCGCTTTGGCGCGCAAGGTTTCAAATATGGGTAACGCTTCCTGATACTTTCCTTCACTATTCAACGTATAAGCCTTGCTAAGCTGCGCATCCGTATTGTCCGGCGCCAGCGCGATGGCGCGTTCAGCATGGCGCATGGCATCCCCATGCCATGTCAATTCTCGATAGATGGTGGAGCAATGGATGTGCGGATCGACGAAATCGGGCTTCAGCGCGATCGCTTCCTTGAAAAAGGCCAGCGCTGCTTCCACCCGTTTCAAACGATAGAAGGAAAGGCCGCAGGAATTATGCAACTCGGCCCGCTTGGGCGCGCGTTCCAAGGCGCGCTTCTGGGACAGTAACGCTTCTTCAAAGCGTTCCAAATCCAGCAGGGCCTTGCCGCGGCCGTCCAGGAATTCAGGATCATCCGGCTGCAAGTGCAGCGCCTGATCAAAAGATTCCAGCGCGGCTTCTGGCTTTTTCTGGTCCAGCAATACCTGGCCTTTGCGGAAATGCGCGGTGGCATATTCCGGGCGCAGCGCAATGGCGCGGTCCAGCGCCGCCAGAGCCTCCTCTAATCTGTCCAGATCATACAGCACGGAAGCGCGGTTTGCGTGGATCAGGTAATTTTCTGGCTGCAAGGCCAGCGCCTGATCATAGCTCACCATCGCCTCATCGCGCCGCTTCGCTTCCCGCAAGAGATTGGCGCGATTGTGATGCGCGCTGGCGAAAACCGGCTTGGCGGCGATTGCCTTGTCGAAACATTCCAGGGCTTCGGACACCTGCCCCAGCTTCTGATGCGCGATACCAAGATTGGTAAGGGTCGGCGCATCATTGCCACGAATGGCCAACGCGCGGCGGATGAGCTTCACCGCATCGCGATAGGCTTCCTGCTGCATGGCGGCCACGCCGCAAAGTTGCAGTGCGTTGAAGTTCCGCGGGTCGCGCGCGATGATGCTTTCATATTTACGCCGCGCTTCCTTGAAATTCCCCTGTTGTTGCAGGGCAAGGGCGGCTTGCAGCATGGCTGCATGCGGATCAGTGGCCATTCAGCGCTCCACCCGCCGATCATCCATGCCGCGAAACACCACCAATTCGCGCCCCGCGCGTGCGGCTTCCGGCAAGGCGAGGAAATGCAAAAACTCCAGCATCACCCGCGCGGTGATGGTTGCAACATTGTTCGCATGTGCCGCTTCAGGCGTGTACCAGCCCAGCTTTTCCAATTCGCCCGAGCCCTGAAGCTCACCGCTCACAGCTTCCGCAGGCGCCATCAGGAAGCGTGCATGGAAGCGAATGGGCCGGCCTGAAGGCGTGATGGCGCGGCAGAGGTAATCCAAAGCACCCAGCGCAGCAGCGACGCCATCGCCCTGCCTTTCGCCCAGTACCAAGCCGGTTTCTTCAAACAATTCCCGCGCGGCCGCAATGCCAAGCGCGCGGGCGCGTGCCGGCGTGGCGCGGCGTTCCAGCAAGCGCTTGGGCTCTGCGCGCAATTCGCTGATCGCCGGGCCGCGATGATCATCCGCATCCACGCGCCCGCCCGGAAACACCATCACATCCGGCATGAAGCGATGCCCGGGATGGCGCTTGCCCATCAGCAATTCTGTACCTGTGCGGCTTTGGCGCCA
>CAIMVB010000097.1 GCA_903844785.1 uncultured Rhodospirillales bacterium
ATGATGGCAAAGGACCTTGCCGCACAGGGTCAGATCACGCTCCAGGAAGGGCGTGAGGACGAGATGGTGTACTGATATGTCGCAGATCTTCGTTCCAGTTCCGCGCGGCCCCGCCTTGCCAGATTTCGCACCAACATCCTTGATCGAAGCCCTGGATGCTGCGCGGGCGGAAGCAGCAAAGGCACCGCCCGCCCCGCCTGAGGCAGACCCAATGGAAGAAACCATGCGGGCCGTAGCCGCGGCGGCGCGCGAAGATGGCTTTGCTGCAGGCCGCGCTTCCATGACCCAGGAAGCCGTAAATCGGGCTGCGGAAAGCTTGGCGCAAATCGCGAAATACCTGACCGCCAGCCAGGAAGCTTCTGCGCAGATCGCCGCCCAAGCCAGCCAAGGTGTGGCGCGCATCGCCCTTGCCATGCTGGATGCCGCCCTGCCTGGCTTGGCAGCACGCCAAAGCGCAAATCTGGTGGCGGCTTTTGCTGAAAGGCTTCGCCCCGCGCTTGGCTTCCTGCCGCAAGCCCATCTGCATGTAAGCCCTGCCTTGCTTGAGGATATTCGCGCCTTGATCGGTGATATGGCGGTCGCATTGGTACCCGATCCAAAACTGGCACCAGGCGAAGCACGAGCCGTCTGGCAGGGCGGCGGTGCAGAATTCAACCTTGAAGCGCGCCGCGCCGCCATTGCCGAAGCGCTGCGTGCCGCCGGACTTGGCCCTGATGGCGCTGATGTGCCCTGAACCGCAACCCGAAACCAGGCGATATCCGCCAAGCCCCAATTTTCAGGATAAATGAACATGAGTGGATCGGATAATTTCGAAGCCATGGCGCCGCCGCCACAGGATCAACGGCCGCAAGCGCAAAACGGCACCATGCGTGATCTGGATGCGGTTTATGATATTCCGGTACAGATCAGCGCCGTGCTGGGCCGCGCCACCATGCAGGTAAGCCAATTGCTGAAGCTTGGGCGCGGGGCGGTGGTGGAATTGGACCGCAGGCTTGGTGAAGCTGTAGATATCTACGTCAATAACCGCCTTGTCGCACGCGGCGAAGTGGTCATGGTTGATGATAATCGCCTTGGCATCACCATGACAGAAATTGTGAAATCAGATCGCGGCGGGTAATATGGCGCGTGTCCTGATTATTGGTTCCTTGGAAGCTGAACTTGGCCAGGCGGCCCGCATAGCAGTGGCGCGCGGCGCCCGCCTCTCGGTCGCTGAGGGGGCGGCGGCTGGGCTTGCGAAATTGCGCGCCGATGGATCCGATCTGGTTCTGTGCGATGTAACGCATGATGTTGGCTGGTTGATTTCCTGCCTGGCCGAAGAACGCATTGCCTGCCCGGTCATTGCTTGCGGGCGGCCCAATGATGCTGAAGCCGCGGTGCGCGCCATCCGCGCCGGCGCGAAGGAATTCCTGCCGCTGCCGCCTGATGCGGAATTGATCGCCGCCATGCTGCAAACCGTGGCCGGTGAGGCGGAAAAGCCCATCGTCAAAGACCCGTCCATGGTGACGCTGCTGGAACGCGCCAGCCAGATCGCGCGCGCTGATGCTTCAGTCCTCATCACCGGGGAAAGCGGCACCGGCAAGGAAGTGCTGGCGCGCCACATGCACGCCGCATCACGCCGTGCCAATGGGCCCTTTGTTGCCCTTAATTGCGCTGCCCTGCCGGAAGCCTTGTTGGAAAGCGAATTATTTGGCCATGAGAAGGGCGCTTTTTCCGGCGCCATCGCCGCACGCAAAGGGAAATTCGAACAGGCCAATGGCGGCACGCTTTTACTGGATGAGATCGGTGAAATGGATCCGCGGCTTCAGGCCAAAATCCTCCGCGCCATCCAGGAACGTGAAATAGATCGGCTTGGCGGCACTTCCCCAATCCGGGTTGATGTACGCATCCTGGCGGCCACGCATCGTGATTTGCAGGTGGAAGTGGCGAAGGGCCGCTTCCGAGAAGATCTTTACTTCCGCTTGGCTGTTGTACGGTTACGCATTCCCGCCTTGCGTGAACGGCCAGCCGATATCCTGCCGCTCGCGGGCTATTTTGCTGAACGCTACGCGCAGGCCAATGGCCTGCCCAAACGCCCCTTGTCACCGGAAGCGGAAGCGATGCTGCTCCGCCATCCCTGGTCCGGCAATGTGCGTGAATTGGAAAATGCCATTCATCGCGCGGTGTTATTGGCTACAGGAAGCACCATTGCACTCGACGCGATCGAATTGATGGAACCGGCATCAATGCCAGCCACACCGGTGCCGGCAGTTGTGGCCGAAACAATATCACCCCCGCTGCCCGATCCTATAGTCCCCGGTTTGGCACCCAAGGCCACGCCCGCGCGTGCCGTCACGCCACTGGTTGGGCGCAGAATGGAGGAGGTGGAACGGGAATTGATCCTGGAAACCCTCTCCCACTGCCTTGGTAATCGCACGCGCGCGGCGGAAATGCTGGGTATTTCCATCCGCACCTTGCGCAACAAACTGCATGAATACCGCGCCGCCGGTGTGCCGGTTCCGCCCATTCCAGGGCAGATGCCAGCTTCCGCCGCGGTTGATTGAAGCGCGTGTCGGAAACCTTAGTTCCTTCCTGGTTGCGTCGGGCACAGCCCGGCAATGATGTTTCGCTCGCGCTTGGTGTGGCGCTGCTGCTTGTTGTTCTTATTGTGCCGCTGCCGGTATTATTGCTGGATCTGGGGCTCGCCATTTCCATCACGCTTTCAGTGCTTGTGCTGATGACATCGCTTTTTCTGCAGCGGCCGCTCGATTTCACTTCCTTCCCCACATTGCTACTACTGACCACCCTGCTACGTCTTTCGCTGAATGTTGCCACAACACGCATTATTCTGACGCATGGGCATGAAGGGCCAGAATCGGCCGGCCATGTGATTTCTGCCTTTGGCGGCTTCTTGATGGGCGGTGATGTTGCCGTCGGGCTGATTGTTTTCTTCATCCTGCTGATTGTCAATTTTGTTGTCATTACCAAGGGCAGCGGGCGAATTGCTGAAGTTGCCGCGCGCTTCAGCTTGGATGCCATGCCTGGCAAGCAAATGGCGATTGATGCGGATCTGTCCGCCGGGCTGATTGATGAAGCGCAGGCCCGTGCGCGGCGCAAGGAATTGGAATCGGAAACTGGTTTTTACGGCTCCATGGACGGTGCTGCGAAATTTGTGCGCGGCGATGCCATTGCTGGTTTGATCATCACGGCGATCAATCTGATTGGCGGCATTGCCATAGGCATCGGCCGCCACGGCATGGGCTTTGGTGATGCTGTCACCAATTTCGCTATGCTGACCGTGGGTGATGGGCTCGTCACGCAAATTCCGGCCCTGCTTGTTTCCGTGGCCGCTGGTATTGTGGTGACCAAGGGCAGCACGGAAGGCACGGCTGATCAGGCGTTGATCGGCCAATTGGCCGCCGGCCCCAAACCCCTTGCCATTGCATCGGGCGCTTCGGGCATTATGGCGCTGATGCCGGGCATGCCTTTTCTGCCCTTCATGGCACTTGCTGGTGTCGCGGGTTTTGCTGCTTGGCGCCTGATTAAGGCAGAAGAAGAACGCGCAGTCACCGCGCGAACTCCCTCCCCGCCCATGGCGGAGGCTGATTTGCCAATCGGCGAATCGCTCAAGATGGATTTGCTGCGGTTGGAATTGGGCTATGGGCTGCTTTCCCTGGCTGCAGGGGATGCGCCGCGCTTGACGGAACAGATCAAAGGGCTACGCCGCACCATCGCGCAAGAAATGGGCTTTGTGCTGCCTTCTGTGCGCATTCAGGATAATCTGTCGCTGCCTTCGGACACCTACGCCATCAAGGTGAAGGAGATTGAGGCTGGTCGTGGGCAATTGCGCCATCCCATGCTGCTGGCGATTGATCCATCGGGCGGCATGCCAGAAATGCCTGGTGAACGCTGCATTGAACCAACCTTTGGCCTGCCCGCGCTTTGGGTAGATGAAGCGCGGCGCGAAGAAGCACTGGCGCGCGGTTGCACCGTGGTGGATTGCGCGGGTGTGGTCGCCACGCATATTACCGAAATCGTGCGTGAATATATGGCGGAGCTTCTTTCCTTCGCTGAGACACAAAAATTGCTGGATGAACTGCCGGCAGAACA
>CAIMVB010000098.1 GCA_903844785.1 uncultured Rhodospirillales bacterium
CGCGCGCATTACGCAGCGTCGCCACATGGTCAACATTCACCGAAAGATCGAGATGCTTCACGCCAAACCTCTCTTTTGAGCAAGTTCACCAGCCAGCCTAATGGCCGCGACCAACGAAGCAGGATCAGCCAGGCCCTTGCCGGCAATATCCAAAGCCGTGCCGTGATCCGGGCTGGTGCGAATGATGGAAAGCCCAAGCGTCACATTGACGCCACCCGCCATGTCAATTGTCTTGATCGGGATCAGCGCCTGGTCATGGTAATGGCAAATCGCCACATCATAGCCAGGCCGCGCGAGTGCGGTGAACATGGTATCGGGCGGCATGGGGCCGCGCGCATCAATGCCTTCAGCCTGCAGTGCGGCGATGGCCGGGGCGATGATGTCAATTTCCTCCCGCCCCATGGTGCCGGCTTCCCCGGCGTGCGGGTTCAGCCCCGCAATGGCAAGCCTGGGCGAGGCAAGGCCGAAATCGCGCTTCAGCGCGGCATCCACAATGCGCGATGTTGCGATGATCATCGCGGGAGTCAGCCGCGCAATCGCCTTGGCCAGCGCTTCATGCACTGTCACCGGCACCACGCGGAGTTCTGGGCAGGCCAGCATCATCACGGGCGGCACGCCCATGCCGGCCAATTCGCCCAAGAATTCTGTGTGGCCGGGATGCGGGAAGCCGGCGGCGGTCAGGCTCGCCTTCTGGATCGGGTTGGTCACCACGCCGGAAGCGCGGCCGGATTTGGCCAAAGCGACCGCTTCTTCAATGGCGGCAATCACCGCCGGCGCATGGGCCGGGCTTGGCTTGCCGGGCACAACCGGGGCGCTGAGGGGGCGGTGCAGGATGGGCAGGGCTTGGGTGAAGGCTGCAGAGGCTTCCTCGGGCGCCGCAATCTGCGCCACCGGCACGCCGAAATCCCGCCCGGCATCGTCAATCAGCGCAAAGCACGGCCCGCTGGCCCGCAAGGCGCGCCAGGCGCCGGCGGCGATTTCCGCGCCTATCCCGGCGGGCTCACCCATGGTCAGGATTAGCGGCTTCATGGGGTACTTCTAACGCTATGCCCGGCGCGTGGCGAGGCTTTCCCCAGGCGTCACAACAACACGGCTAACGCCGATCACCTGGCCCAGATTGCCCGCGATCAGCGCCGCCACGCCTGGTTCCAGATCATCGCAGGTGATGGTGATGTCCATTTCGGTTTCCATCCGGCGGGCCTGGAACAGATCAGGCGTCACATCGCGCTTGGCGAAGGGCTGCAAAAGGCGCGGCAGCAGGCCGGGGCTGGGTTCAGCGCGCAGATCAAAGCGCGTGGTCAAAGGGGCAGAAAGCATGGTTCTCGGGTCCGGTTCAGGGTGGCAGGGCGGTGCAGGCGGCCAACACTAAGGCGCCCCAAAGCCCAAGGGCCGGCGCCTTAGGCGACCGCGGCGGTAATTCGGAAAAGGAAGGGCCTGAAAACCATGGTCTTTGCACTAGCACTTCCCTGCGCCCAGGCAAAGAAGCGGCGCGCCTTTGGGGGAGGAAAGGCGCGCCGGTCAAGTGTGATTTCGGGAGAAGAAGCAATCCATCTGACGGAAATTCAGCCCGCCAGTGCGATTCTTGTGGCGTAAAACCGCCAAGGCGTTATTGATCTGCCGCAAATACCTAGTTTGGGCCGGCTGCCATGGGGGCGGGCCATCACCAACAATTCAGGAGAGATTTCATGGCGCGTGTTGCACTTGTCACTGGCGGGCAAAGAGGCATCGGGGCCGCGATCAGCGAGGGCTTGCAAGCGGCAGGTCGGACCGTGGTTGCTTCCTATGCCGGTAATGATGCGGCGGCAAAGGCCTTCACGGACCGCACCGGCATTCCCTGCTACAAATTCGATGTCGCCGATTACGCGCAATGCGCCGAAGCGATTGCGAAAATCGAAGCGGAAGTTGGGCAGATTGAAATCCTGGTCAATAATGCCGGCATCACGCGCGACGCCACCATGCGCAAGCTGAACCGCGATATGTGGGATGCGGTAATCGATACAAACCTTGGTTCCTGCTACAATCTTTGCAAGCTGGTCTGGGAAGGGATGAATGCGCGCAAATTTGGCCGCATCGTCAATATCGGTTCGGTGAATGGCCAGGCCGGGCAATATGGCCAGGTGAATTACGCCGCCGCGAAATCCGGCATTCATGGCTTCACAAAGGCGCTTGCCCAGGAAGGCGCCAAGCTTGGCATTACCGTGAATGCGGTGGCGCCTGGCTATGTGGATACGGAAATGGTGCGCGCCGTGCCGCCCGATGTTCTGGAAAAGATCATTGCGCGCATCCCCCGTGGCCGGCTTGGCAAGGCCGAGGATATCGCCCGTGGCGTGGTCTTCCTGACATCCGATGATGCGGATTTCATCACCGGGTCCACGCTGTCCATCAATGGCGGGCAGCATATGTATTGATCTGGCCCGGGTAATTCTCCCCCTGGCATAAGCGCAGGGCCATGGCATGCTAGCCCCCTCAGATCAGGGGAAATGCCATGGCCTACGCCATACTTGCTTTCGACGGTAACGACCCAAGCCGCCGCGCCGCGGCGATGGACCGCCATCGGGCGGTGATCAGCCGCTGGGCGGCGGATGGGCGCATGCCCTTCGGCACGCCGCTTTTCACCGCCGAATGGGTGCCCTCTGGCTCCCTCATGATCCTGGATGTCCCGGATATGGCGGGGGTGGACGCCTATCTGGCTGAGGAACCCTTCTCAGTCGAAGGTGTGTGGGGCGAAAGGCGCATCCTGCCCTTCCGCATTGCCCCGCTGCCTTATCAACGCCTGCCCAAGCCCGGCGATCCGGTGGCGACCACGCGCACCCATACGGTTGCCATCGCCTATGACGGCACGGATGCCGATGCACCCGCCCGCCGGCAAGCGGCGCGGGAAGCACATATCGCCCGCATGCAGCCCATGGCGGCGGATGGCATGCTCGCCATTGGTGGCGCGATTATGGATGAGGCCGGAAGCCGCATGATCGGTTCCATTACCGTGACCCGCCACCCGACCCATGAGGCCGCGCAAGCCTGGATGGCCGAAGACCCCTATGTGAAAGGCGGCGTTTGGCAGGATATTACGCTGCACGCCACGCGCCTTGCCGCACTTCCCTACCGGCCCTTGCCTGGGGGCGCCTGATGGCGCTGATTGAATACGCTGATGCTTCGGCCGAAGTGCGCGCGGTGTTTGATGACATCAAAGCCGCGCGCGGGGTGGCTGATGTCAATAATTTCTGGAAGGCGCTCGCGGTGCATCCGCCCACGCTCAAGCGCACCTGGGAAAGCCTGAAGCAGGTGATGGCGCCCGGTGCGCTCGACCCACTCACGAAGGAAATGCTCTATCTGGCGGCCTCAGCCACTGCGGGCTGCGCTTATTGCACCGCGTCCCATACGGCGGCGGCGCGCGCCAAGGGCATGACAGAAGCGATGCATGGTGAATTGCTCGCCGTGCTTGGCATGGCGGCGGAAACCAATCGCTTAGCTGAGGCGCTGCGCGTGCCGATCGATCCGGGGCTTTAGGCAACAAAAAACCCCGGAAGTTGCCCGCCGGGGTTTCTTTTGGTCAGGTCAGCCCTGATCAATCGTTGTTGCGCTGACCCATGAAGGACAGCAGCAGCTGGAACAGGTTGATGAAGTTAAGGTAGAGGCCAAGCGCATCCATCACGCTCCGCTTGCCTGCTTCTTCCGTGCCATCAGCATAGGCGAATTCAATGTAATCCGCCTTAATACGCTGCGTGTCATAGGCAGTGAGGCCGACGAATACCACAACGCCGATCACGCTGATCGCGAAAGCGAGCGCGGAGGACGCCAGGAAGATATTGACCAGACCCGCAATCATGATGCCGATCAGGCCCATGATCATGAAGCTGCCAAAGCGCGTCAGATCCGCCTTGGTCGTGTAGCCATAAAGGCTCACCGCCGCGAACATGGACGCCGTGATGAAGAAGGTGGTCGCGATGGATTGGCCCGTATAGCGCAGGAAGATGTTCGAAAGACTGGCGCCCATGCAGGCGGCAAATACCCAGAACAGCGCCTGCGTTGCGGGGCGCGAGAGCTTATTGATGCCAAAGGACAGCACCAGCATGAAGGCGAGCGGCGAGAGCATCGCAACCCAGCCCAGGATGGTCGGCGAGACAATGCGCGCGCCATTGGCAGCGCGGCTCACGGACCAGAACATCTGCTGCAGCTCAGGCGAGGAGAAGATCACATAGGCGACAATGCCGGTGACCAGCAGACCGGATGCCATCCAGTTATAGACGCGGAGCATATATGCCCGCAGCCCGGCATCAACCGCGGCAGCGTCGGCTGCGACGGGGCGACCCCAGCCGGTGGTGTAACGCGTGTCGGGACCAAAGGCCATGACGAAGACAACTCCTATCGACGGGGAGGATTCCCCTGAGTGCGTATAATATGGAGATTTCGTAATCTGGATCAATAGGGGGCGCCCACTATACCTTGGGCGCCCCGCTAGTCTTAGCGCTCAGCCGGCTCCACGCGAATGGCGGCGGCTTCAGCAATAGCAACATCCACCTGATCACCCGGCTTCAGGGTTTGCAGGAATTCCTGCAATTCCGGGGCGCGCACGGCAACGGTGCGTTCCACGCGGGACGGGCCAATGAAGCTGACCACATTATTGGCAGTATCTACGGCAGTGATGCGTACCCGGGTGCGGGTGGCGGCAACGGCGCCGGCAGCGGGCCTTTCGCCGGGCGCGGCACGGGCAGCGCCCGCCACGGTTTCGGGTTCAAGCCTGGTGCCGGGGCGGGCAATGCGCACGGCGATGGCTTCCTCATAATGCATTCTCACGCGATCGCCGCGGCGAATCTGGGCGAAGTTCCGCACCTCTGGGCCAAGCTGATAGGTTTGCGGGCGGTTATCCGGGCCGCGCACCACAATGGTGCGGTTGCGCGCATCCACGCGGTCCACCGCGCCCACAATCTCACGCGTGGTGGAAGCCACTACGGGGGCTTCCGGCTCAGAAGCGCAGCCGATCAGCGCCATGAACGGCAGCGCCAAAATGGCGCCCTGACGCAGGCGCAAAGCAAACGATTCAAACATGATGGGGCGTTCCTTCCTTCTCACCCGAAATCGGGGCTGCGGATTAACGCATACCCGTTTACGATCCGCAATTACCGGCTTCAGGCAGCGCCTTCCTGCCAATAACCCTTATGTGGCACCGCGCCTTCTTCTTCCAAGCAGGGGCCAATCACTTCCACGCGCTCTGCCGCGCTGTCCAGCACCGCGCGGCAGGAAAGCGAAAGCCCGGCGGTATGGGGTTGCGCGTTGCGTAAATGCAAAATGGCGCCGGCCGAAAGCCCGTAAACCGCGCGGCCAATGCCGGTATAGAAAATCGCTGCCGAGCACATGGCGCAGGGCTCGCCCGAGGAATAAATCGTCGCACGACGCAGCACTTCGCGCGGCAGACCTGCGCGCAGGACTTCATGCAAGGCATTCATTTCCGAATGCGCCAAAGTGCCGCCACCGCCCGTGCCCTGGGTGGAGCCGGCCTCCATCAGCACCTGGCCTTGTTCATCGGCGATAATCGCGGCGAAGGGACGATCCCCCCGGGCGCGAGCCTCGCCAGCCAAGGCAAAGGCACGGCGCAGCAGCGTGGCATCTTGCGGGGAGAGCTTTGCATCCTCAGCCATGTCGGGCTTCCTATTCATTGCGGAGCAAGGGCGCGGCCTTGGCACGCAGCGCAAAGGCGGTGCCGGCATAACCGAAGCCGAGCGTGATGGCCATGCAGGCTAGCACCGTCAGCGCCAGCGTGCCGGGCAGAAACACCCAATCAACACGCATGACAAAGCGCACCACGCCCCAGGCCGCTGCCGTGCCGGCGGTGGTGGCAAGCACACCTGCCGTCAGGCCAAGCAGGCCAAATTCCACCAGGAAGCTCGAGCGGATTTGCGCCCGCGTGGCGCCGATGGTCTTCAGCACCACCGCATCGCGAATGCGCCGCCTTTGCCCCGCCGCCACCGCGCCCGCCAGCACCAGCAAGCCCGCCACCAGCGTAATCCCCGCCACGGCAGAAAGTGCCAAGCCAATGCGTTCCAAAAGCCCGACAACTTGGTCCAGGGCATCCCTCACACGAATGCCGGTCACATTCGGGAAGCGATCTGTCAGCAATTGGAGCAGCGCCGCTTCCTGCGCCGCATCATTGCGCATGGTCGCGATATGCGTATGCGGCGCGGCGGAGAGCAAACCGGGTGAGGCCACCAGCACGTAATTGATGCCAAGCCCGCGCCAGGCGATTTCGCGTAGGCTCGCGATTTTCAGCGTGATGTCTCGCCCAAGCACATTGACGGTGATGCTATCGCCAACCCCAATGCCCCAGCCTTTGGCGAGTTGCGCGTCAAAGGAAACCAAGGGCGGGCCGGCATAATCTGGCGCCCACCATGCGCCCGCGACCAGCTTCGCACCTTCCGGCGGCCTTGCGGCATAGGTCAGGCCGCGATCTCCGCGCAAAGCCCAGGCCGTTTCCGGCGTGGCATTTACCTGTTCCGCCGGCACGCCATTCACCGCAACAATGCGCGCGCGCAGATTGGGCACGCTGCGGATTTCAGTCATGCCGGGCTGCGCGCGGGCCAGCGCCTCAAACGCATTTATCTGATCCGATTGGATATCAATGAAGTAGAAATTCGGCGCGGCGGCCGGCATTTCATTGGCCAATTGACGACGCAGATTGCCTTCAATCAGCGCAATGGCGGAAAGCACCGTGAGCCCCACGCCGAGTGAGACGAGCATCAGCGGTGTCGGCGCGCCGGGGCGATGCAGATTGGCGAGCCCCAAGCGCAAAGCCGGGCGCCGCGCATGCGGCAGGCGCCGCGCGAGTGCCATGAGCGCGGCGGCCCCAAGCCGGAAGATCAGCAGCGTGCCAATCACGCCCGCAATGAAGCCCCCGGCAAAGCGCGGGTTTTCCGCCGTGCCAATCACCAGCGCGGAAAGCGCTGCCGCCGCTGTCAGAATCGCCGCCAGAATGCCAAGGCTAGGTCTGCCGCTACTGGGTGCCACGACGTCGCGAAACAGCGCCGCCCCCGGAATGCTGCCCGCGCGCCCAAGCGGCCAAAGCGTGAAGGCCAGCGCAGTGAGCAAGCCATAAAGCGCGGCCATGGCAAGCGGCGCTGGATAGGGCAGGATGCGCGGCGCCACCGGCAGAATGGAAGCCAGCGCCGCCGCACCCGCCCAGGTCAGCGCAAAGCCAATCGCCAGCCCAAGCGCAATTCCAAGCAGTGCCAAGGCCATGACCTGGAGCAGATAGGTGGTGAAAATCAGCGAAGGCGGCGCGCCCAGACAGCGCAAGGTCGCAATGGTCCGCGCGCGCTGATCAAGCCAGGCGGAAACGCCGGTCGCAATTCCAATGCCGCCCACCAGCAGCGCCGTCAGGCTCGCCAGCGTCAGGAAAAACGCGGCGCGATCCAGGAAGCGATTGACGCCGGGTGCGGCGACATCGGCGCTACGGATGCGCCAGCCGCTTTCGGGAAAATCGCGCCGCAGATCGGCGATCAGGCGCTTGCTATCCGCCCCCACCGGCAAAGCCAGCCGATATTCGTAAGTGACCAGACTGCCGGGGAGAATGAGCCGCGTTGCCTCCAGCGACACCAAAGGGATCATGGCGCGCGGGCCGAGAAGGGACGGGCTCGCCACCTTATCCGGTTCCTGCGCGATAGTGGCGCGGAGTGTGAAGCGCGCTTCACCGATGCGCAGCATCGCACCGGGCGCCACGCCAAGCCTTTCGGCGATGAAGGGATCAATCGCGACATCGCCCTGGCCAAGCGGGACCGGCGGTTGCAACACCAAGGCGCCATAAAGCGGATAGGCGCCATCAACGGCTTTCAATTCCACCAACATGCGTTGGCCGGAATCGGCCACCGCCATGGCACGTAGCGTCACCACTTCGGAAACCCGCGCGCCGCGCGCGGCGAGCCAAGCGCGTGGTGCCTCCCCCAAAGGCCGATAAGGGGAAGCGATTTCAACATCACCGCCTAAAATCCGTGCGCCATCTTCAGCAAGGCCCGCATCCACCCCCGCGCGCAAAGTGCCGACAGCGGTGATGGCCGCAACACCCAGCGCCAGGCAGGCGAGCACAATGCGCAAGCCGCGCAGGCCGCCGCGCAATTCGCGCCGCGCGATCCGCAGGGCGAGCGACAGATTGCTCACGCCGCCACCATCTGATCAGACACAATCAACCCATCTTCAATGCGCAATTGCCGCGGGCAGCGCGCTGCCAAGGCGGGATCATGCGTAATCAGCAACAGCGTGGTGCCAAGGCGGGCGCGCAAATCAAACAGTAACGCCATGACTTCCTCACCCTTCGCACGGTCCAGATTGCCGGTGGGCTCATCGGCCAAAAGCAGGCGCGGTTCGGCAACAAAGGCGCGGGCGAGGGCCACGCGCTGCTGTTCGCCGCCCGAAAGCTGCGCCGGGTAATGGCCAAGACGGTGGCCAAGCCCAACCGCGCGCAAAGCCTCCGCCGCGCGGTCAAAAGCATCCCGCACACCGGCGAATTCCAGGGGCACGGCGACATTTTCAAGCGCCGTCATGGTCGGGATCAGGTGAAAGGCCTGAAAGACAATGCCCAGTCTTTCGCGGCGGAAGCGCGCCAGCGCATCCTCATCCATCGCGCCGATATCCGCACCATCAATCAGCAAAGTGCCGGATGTCGGGCGTTCCAGCCCCGCCAGCAACATCAGCAGGCTGGTTTTGCCAGAACCGGAAGGGCCAACGATCCCAACGGCCTCCCCAGCATTCACGCGCAAATCAAGGCCGCGCAGGATGTTGATCTCGCCGGCCCCCGCCCTCACTTTGAAGCCAAGGCCGCGCGCTTCGATCAGGGGCGCGGGCATAGTGCGTTGGGCGGCGTCAGCCGCATGAAGGGCGTCCATGGGTATGCGATACTCCAATTTCGCTTCGGCATATGGTCGCAGATGGCTCTGGCGCCAATTGCTGGCGGTGGCGGTGGTTGCGGCTTTGGGGGCGGCGCCGGCGCGGGCGACGGAAATCCGGCTGATGATCCTGGGGGATTCCATCACCGCCGCCTATGGGCTGGCGCGGGGCGAAGGCCTGCCGGCCAGGCTGGAAGCCGCCTTGCGCGCCAAGGGCCGGGCTGTACGAGTGATTGATGCCGGTGTCTCCGGCGATACCACGGCGGGCGGGCGGGCGAGGCTGGATTGGGCCTTGGCCGATAACCCCCACGCCGTGATCGTGGCCCTTGGCGGCAATGATGGGCTGCGCGCCATTGAACCCCGCGCCAGCCGGGCCAATCTGGCCGCGATTCTGGACGCTTTGGCGGCAAAGCGCCTGCCCACCATGCTGGCCGGGATGCTGGCGCCGCCCAATCTCGGCGCCGATTACGGGCGGGAATTCGCCGCGAACTTCACCGATTTGGCAAGTGAAAGGCCGGGCGTGGTGTTTTATCCCTTCCTGCTGGAGGGGGTGGCCGGGGACCTCTCGCTGAACCAGCCCGATGGCATTCATCCAAATGTCGCTGGCGTGGAGGAGTTGGTTCGGCGCATGCTACCAACTGTCGAATCGCTTTTGGGGAAGCTTGCCGCCCCATAAGCGAAGCGCCGGATCGCACAGGAGGGCCCCCGCCATGTTGCGTCTTTTCGTCGCCCTCGCCCTTCCTGCCACGCTCAGGGCGGAAATTGCGGGCCTTGCCGGCGGCATTCCCGGCGCGCGCTGGGTGCCGCCCGAGAATTACCACCTGACCTTGCGCTTCATTGGCGAAATTGAGCCCTGGCGCGCCCAGGAAGTGGATGACGCGCTGGCGGCGATCCGCGCGCGGCCCTTCACCTTGCAGCTTGCCGGGCTTGGCACTTTTGAGAAGGCCGGGCGCATCCAATCGCTTTGGGTGGGGGCAGAACGCAATGACGCGCTGACCCATTTGCAGACCAAGGTCGAAACCGCCTTGCAGCGCGTGGGCCTGCCCGCCGAACGCAAGCGCTTTTCGCCCCATGTGACCCTGGCCCGCACGGACCGCGCCGCTCCGGAAAAGCTGATTGCCTTTGTGCAGGCGCATAATCTGTTCCGCGCCGCGCCGGTGGAAGTGGAACATTTCACGCTTTTCTCCTCCCGCCTGGGGAAGGAGGCTTCGGTTTATACGCCGGAAGTGGATTACGATTTGGTGGCGCGAGCGGCGGCCTGAGCGTGATGGCTTGGCAGGTGGGGCGGGCCAGATTATGCCGTTTCCCGTGAAACGTTTTGCCGCCCCCTTCCTGCGCCTGATCGCCGCCCTTCTGCTGGTGCAGGCAGTGCTGGCCCCGGCGCTCTGCCTGGCTCATGCGGCCAGTGCGGGCTTGGCAACGATCATCTGCTCCCCGGATGGGGACCGCACCGTGCATCTGGGCGCTGAGGGCCAAGAAATGCCAGCGCCCGAAGCCATGGCGGGTTTCTGCCTCGCCTGCCACGCGCTACCCCAAGCGGATATGCCCGCCGCGCCAATGGTTTCTGCCCCGGCGGAACTTGGCAGCGCGATTATCTGGCTCGCCTCAGGCGATGCCGGCTGGCACCCGGCGGCGCGCGCGCCGCCCTACGAACCGACAGGTCCCCCCGCCTTCTTCTGAGGCCGCCCGGATGCGGGTGGCCATAAGCCGTGCCCGTATGCGACCTCAGGAGAAATTTCGTGTTCAACCAAAATCATGCGCGGCTTTTCGCCGCCGCCGCCGTTGCGCTGCTTTGCACATCACCGGCTTCAGCCCATGTCACCATTGACCCGCCACAGGCCCAGGCTAACGGCACGCTGCGCGCGGCGTTTCGCGTGCCGCATGGCTGCGGGCAGCAAGCGACCACTAGCGTGACCGTCACCTTGCCCGAAGGCACCACCACCGCGCGACCCATGCCCAAGGCTGGCTGGCGCATCAGCATCACCCGCCAGCCATTGGCGACCCCGGTTTCCGATGGCCATGGCGGCATGATCACGGAAGGGATCACGCAAATCATTTGGGAAGGCGGGCCGCTGCCCAATGAGCATTACGATGAATTCATCATCATGTTCCGAACGCCGAACCGCCCGGATGAAACCATCTGGCTGCCGACCGTGCAGCATTGCGATGGCGGCGGGACCGCCGCCTGGACTGAAATCCCTGAAGCCGGGCGGCGGATCACGGATTACCGCTTCCCCGCGCCCTCACTCCGCCTGACCCCACCCCGCACTGCCGGAGGCCACTGACCATGCACCCCATGCTGAAAACCCTGCCGCTTGCCGCCCTGATCCTGGCCGCACCGCCGCTGGCGCGCGCCTGCGATATGGAAGCGATCAATGCGGAAATGACCACGATCTGCTTGGGCGCCCTGAACCCAACCCGCGCGGCGGCTGAGGCGGTAATGGCGCAAATTCCGGCCACCGAAAAAGCCGCCCTGGCGGCGGCGCTGGCCCGCGCCGGGGATGCCTGCGAAGCCGGGGATCCCGCCCAAGGCACCCGCGAAGCCGCCGGCATCATGCGCCTGATTGGCCATATCGAAGCCCGGCTGGGCCTAGCGCCACCCAACCTGTCACCGCAGCGCCTGGGCGGCATTGCCCCCGCGCCGCGCGGCTAACCTATTTGATCAAAAGGAAATACCCATGCCCAACCTGACCCGCCGCGCCCTTGGTGCCCTGATCCTGACCCTCCCCGCCACGGCCTTCGCCCACCATGATGTCACGGCAGGTGATATCGCCATCGGCCATCCCTGGACCCGCGCCGCCGGCGCCAATTCCAATGGCGCGGGCTTCATGACGCTCAAGAATAATGGCGCGGCCGGGGATCGGCTGATCTCCGCCGCCAGCCCCGCCGCGCGGGTCGTGGAGCTTCATACCCATATCCGCGAAGGCGATGTCATGCGCATGCGCCCGGTGGCGGATATCCCGATCCCGCCGGGTCAGACAGTGCATCTCCGCCCCGGTGGGCTGCATATCATGCTGATTGGCCTGACCGAGCCGCTCCGCCAGGGCACCACCGTGCCGCTGACGCTGCGCTTTGAACGCGCTGGGGAAGTGCAGGTGACGCTTGGCGTTGAATCCGCTGGCGCCCGCGGCCACGCGCATTAAGGGGCCGGGGGGCGTTTGGGCAGTCATCGCTTGCCTTGCGCCCCCTTTCGGGCCAAAGAGCCCTTCTTTCCTTCACTCCTGATTCTGCATGGAGGGCCTCGCATGGCCTCGTCCTTCGACCGTATCGCCGATATCATCGCTGAAAACAGCGAAGTCACGCGGGATAAGATCCTGCCCGATAGTCATGTGATCAATGATCTTGGCATTGATAGCCTGGACTTCCTGGATATCGTCTTCGCCATAGACAAGGCCTTCGGCATCAAGGTGCCGGTGGAAGCCTGGACGCAGGAAGTGAATGCGGGCAGCGCGCCGGCGGAAAAATACTTCGTGATGAAGAACCTGGCCGAACGTGTGGATGAGCTGGTTGCGGCCAAGGCCGGCTGAACCAGGCCCCAAGCGGCGCGGCTTTGACATAACGGATCCTTGACGCGATGCGCCTGGAATACTTCCAGATGATAGATCAGGTGGCATCGCGCGAAGGCGATACCATCATTGTGGAAAGCCGCATCCCTGATGCCTCGCCGGTGTTTGAAGGGCATTTCCCTGGCCATCCGCTAATGCCTGGCGTGCTTTTGGTGGAAACCATGGCGCAGGCTTCCGGCTGGCTGCTGCTGGATCTGATGGGCTTTGCGCGCATGCCCTTTCTGATGGCGGTGAAGGAAGCGAAGTTTCGCAGCTTCATCGGCCCCGGCACGCCAGTGCGCGTGCATGCCAAGCGCCTGCATGATGGATCAGGCTTCGCAGTGACCGAAACGCGGATTGAAGCCGATGGCAAGCGTATCACCGATGCGGAATTGACCTTCCGCATCATGGATTACCCCGCGCCGGAACTGGCGGAAGCCATGCGCGGGCGGGGCCGGGAATTGGGGCTGCTATGACAAGGCGCGATGTCGTCATTACCGGGATTGGGTTGGTATCTTCCTTGGGTGAAGGGCCTGAAGCCCATTGGGCCGCGCTGAACAATGGCGCCAAGCCGGTGGTGGATGCGGCAAGCTTCGCGCCATTCCCGGTGCATCCTTTGCCCGTGCTCAGCCTTGATGCGCAAATCCCGAAAAAGGGTGATCAGCGCCAGATGGAACCCTGGCAGCGGCTTGGCACCTATGCCGCGGGCCTGGCGATAGACCATGCCGGGGCGCGCGGCCTCGTTTCCGATATGCATTTGGTTGTCGCCGCTGGTGGTGGTGAGCGCGACGTCGCGGTGGATGAGGCGGTGACGGCGGCGCTGACCAGCGCTGCGCCGGAAGCATCCGGCGCGCTGCTGAATGAGAAGTTGGCCACTGAATTGCGGCCCACACTTTTCCTGGCGCAGCTTTCCAATTTGCTCGCGGGCAATATCTCAATCGTGCATGGCGTGACGGGGTCTTCGCGTACGCTGATGGGCGAAGAAGAAGCCGCTGCCGACGCCATCCGCATCGCTGCGGCGCGGCTGGCCGAAGGGCGCGGAGAGATTGCGCTGGTGGGTGGCGCTTTCGCGTCTCAGCGTTGGGATATGGTGCTGCTCTACGCGCCGGGCGGCGTGCTGTGGCAGGGCGATTACGCGCCGATTTCCGCGCGGGGTGATGCAGGCGGGCTGATGCTCGGCGCCATGGCGGCGTTTTTGGTGCTGGAAACAGCGGAACATGCGCAGGCGCGCGGCGCCAAGGCACTCGCGCGGATTGGCGGCATTGCAAGCGATGCGGCGCATCAACGCGCGGGCGGTGGCAGTGCGGCGGCGGCGACTGCGCTGTGGCAGGGCATGGCTGGCAGTAGCGCCGGGCTTGGCGTGATTTCCGGCATGACCGGTGTGGCTGAGGCGCGGATTGAAGAAGAAGCCTTCCTGGCCACGCTTGGCAGCGTGCCGCTGCGACGCAGCGGTTCCGTGCTGGGGCATGGCGTGGAAGCGAGCTTCCCGGCCAATGTTGCCTTGGCAGCACTCGCGCTTTCGCAAAACGGTTTCTA
>CAIMVB010000099.1 GCA_903844785.1 uncultured Rhodospirillales bacterium
ACTGTCTGGCCCAGCACCTTGCCCCATTCCTGCACCAAGGGACGCGCCACATTATCCGTGCTGCCGCCGGGCGGGTAAGGCACAATCAGGCTGATGGGCCGATTGGGCCAGGCTGTTTGCGCGACCGCGAATGCAGGCAGCAGCACCAGCCAACAAAACAACGCAATCAAGCGCCACATGGTTCAATCCACCGCTTCGGCACGGAAGCCTTCACCCCAGCGCTTGATCCTGCCCCGTGAAGGGGAAGGAAAATGCCCAAAGCAGAGGATGGTCGAAGTATCGCAGGCGCATTCTAATACGCGCCTTCTGGTGGCCGCGGCCTGAACCGGGTCAACATCGGCACGCATGGAAATTTCCGGGTAGCGCGCTTGCAGGGGTGAATGAATCAAATCCCCCGTCGCCAAAGCATCAGCGCCCTTCTTGCCAAGCCGCACCGCCACATGGTCTGGCGTATGGCCAGGTGTGGATTCAAGCTTCACCAGATCATTCATCTGATAATCATTGGCGACAAAATCCACACGCCCCGCTTCCACCACGGGCAGCACGCTATCGGCGAAGACCGGTGATGGCGCCTTGGCGTGTTCCCTTTCCCAATGCGCGTATTCATCTTTCGAGAAAAGATAGCGCGCCTTCGGGAAGTTCGGCACCCAACGGCCATTTTCCAGCCGCGTGTTCCAGCCGACATGATCCACATGCAAATGCGTACACATAACGAAATCAATATCGCCAACCCCAAGGCCAAGCGCGGCTAGGTTGCGCATATAGGCTTCGCTCTTCATCTGATGCCAGAAAGGATGCGTCGGGCGGTTCTTGTCATTGCCGACACAGGTATCAATCAGGATGTTATGATGCGGCGTGCGCACCACCCAGGATTGGATACACAGCAGCAACTTGCCCGTTTCAGGGTCTAGCGCCTTGGGTTGCAGCCATTCTCGGTTTTCGGCCAGCAATTCCGGCGTCAGGTTCGGGAAAAAGGTTAGCGGATCGAAGATAGGTCTTTCTTCCTCCACAACCCGTTGAATCGTAAGCTCGCCAAGCTGAAAACCTTTATCCATGGACTTTCCCCTTCACGCATTTCGGGTAGCATAGCGCGACTTGCGGGCGTTGACAGTCCCGGCGGAAGGCTTTCCGCTGAGCCCGGAAAACAGGCCTTGGAGGAAGATTATGGCGAAGGAAACAGATGGCGCCATTATTGTCGGGGCGGGCTTTGCCGGGCTTTACCTGCTGCACCGCTTGCGCGGGCTTGGCATTTCCGCGATTTGCCTGGAAGCAGCGGATGATGTGGGCGGCACCTGGTATTGGAACCGCTACCCCGGCGCGCGCTGCGATGTGGAAAGCATGCAGTATTCCTTCTCCTTCTCTGAGGAATTGCAGCAGGAATGGCGCTGGTCTGAACGCTTCGCTGCGCAGCCGGAAATCCTTGCCTATGCGCGCCATATCGCGGAACGCTTCGATCTCCGTCGTGATATCCACTTCGAAACCCGCGTAACCGATGCCGCTTGGGATGATGCCGCCGGGCTTTGGCGCATCGCCACCAGTCGCGGCGAAAGCTTTACGGCGCGGTATTTTTTCATGGCGACGGGCTGTCTTTCCGCGGCCAGGTTGCCCGATATTCCCGGCATTGCCGATTTCAAGGGAAGGCAATTCCACACCGGCTATTGGCCGCATCACAAGGTTGATTTCACCGGCCGCCGGGTGGCCGTGATTGGCACCGGTTCTTCCGCCATTCAATCCATCCCTGTTATTGCCGAACAGGCAGCGCAGCTCACGGTTTTCCAGCGCACGCCCAATTTCAGCATCCCATCACGGAACCGCCCGATGGATGATGAATATGAACAAGGCTGGAAGCGCGATTACGCCAGCCTCCGCAAACAGGCGCGCATGATGCGGACAGGTATCCTTTATGGCCTAAGTGAAACACCGGCCATGTCCGTCAGCGCCGAGGAACGCCGCGCAGAATATGAAAGGCGTTGGGCCACGGGCGGTACGGCTTTCATGGGTTCCTTCCGCGATTTGCTGCTGGATCAGGCCGCCAATGACACGGCGGCGGAATTCGTACGCAGCAAAATCCGCGAAATTGTGCAAGACCCCGCGACAGCCGAAAAGCTCTGCCCGCGCAATCACCCCATCGGCACCAAGCGCATTTGCGTGGATACCAATTACTACGAGACTTATAATCGCCCAAATGTCTCCCTGATTGATATCAACGCGGCGCCCATCACGCGCATCACCCCAAGCGGCATTGAAGCCGGCGGCGTGGCGCATGAATTTGACGATATTGTTTTCGCGACTGGCTTTGACGCGATGACCGGCGCGTTGCTTGGCGTTGATATCAAAGGCCGCGGGGGTGAATCGCTCAATGCCAAATGGGAAGCGGGGCCGCGTACCCTGCTTGGCATGATGACGGCGGGTTTTCCAAATATGTTCATGATCACCGGTCCCGGCAGCCCTTCAGTGCTCAGCAATATGATCGTTTCCATTGAACAGCATGTGGATTGGATCATGGATTGCCTGGCCGGCATGCAAGCCGAGGGCAAGGCGATTATTGAAGCGGATCGTCCCGCCGAAGATGATTGGGTGGACGAAGTGAACAACGTTGCTCACCGCACACTCTATCCGCGCGCGGCATCCTGGTACATGGGGGCGAATGTACCGGGCAAGCCAAGGCTTTTCATGCCCTATGTGGGCGGTGTTGGAAATTATCGCGTGCTCTGCGATGAAATCGCCGCCAAAGGCTATCGGGGTTTTCAGTTTGATGGGGCTCAAAGCCCAGCAGCGGCAGCGGAATAAGGGGGAATTCACATGACACTCGATGCAGGCGCAAAACATGTTCTCAACCTCATCAAGGAAGCCAAGCGCCCGGCCTTCAATACGCTGACGCCCACGGAAGCACGCGAAGTCTCCGCCGCGTCCCGCCGCGTGATGCAGCCGGAACCGCCGGAGGTTGCCCTTGTTGAAGACCTGAAATGCCCTGGCCCGGCCGGTAAGATACGCTTGCGGCGCTATCGCGGCATCGGCACAGACCCCGAAGCTGCCCTGCCCTGTCTGGTCTATATGCATGGCGGCGGCTGGGTGATTGGCGATCTGGAAAGCCACGACCAAGTGTGTCGGCGCCTTGCCAATCTGACCGGCGCTTCTGTCATAGCGATTGATTATCGCCTTGCACCGGAACATCGCTATCCGGCAGCGGTCGAAGATTCTGCCGCTGCCTATCGCTATATCTGCAGTAAAGCGAAACGGCTTGGCATTGACCGCACCCGCATTGCGGTCGGCGGCGATAGTGCTGGCGGCAATCTGGCCGCCGTGCTGGCGCTGATGGCGCTGCACGGCGAATTGCCCATGCCTGACTATCAGGTTTTATTTTATCCAGTGACTGATATGGCGGGCAATCCGCCATCCTATGACCGCTTCACCGAAGGCTTGGTGCTGACACGCGATGTCATGAAATGGTTCATCGCGCATTACCTGGGTCCTAAGGAAAAAGGCATTGATTGGCGCGCTTCGCCCTTACGCGCGCCGTCACTCGCCGGCCTTCCGCCAGCCTTCCTGATGACTGCCGGCGTTGATCCCCTGGTAGATGAAGGCATTGCCTATGCCAAGCGTTTGGATGAGGAAGGGGTGAATGTTACGCATCTGCATGTTGCGGATCAGATCCATGCCTGCCTGACCATGGGGCGCTTCATTCCAAAATCCGACCTGGTGCTGCAACACGCGGCCGCCAGCCTGCGGGCGCATTGGGGCATATAGGATCAGCGCTTCACCCCAAGCTTCATTTCCCGGTACCAGATGTAAAGCCCGGCGCCGACCAGCACCAGGATGCCCAGGAAATCCCAGGCATCCGGCATTTCCGCCCACAGCAGCGCGCCAAGCGCTGTTGTCCAAATAATCGCGGAATATTCAAAGGGCGCGAGCAAGGAAGCCTCTCCACTACGGTAGGCTTCTGTCATCATGATTTGCGCTACCGCCGAAACAAGCCCAATGCCAGCCAAGAGCGCCCATTGCGTTGGGCTTGGCCAAATCCAAACCGGTATCATGGCGATGCCAGCCAGCAGGGCAGAGAAAAACGCAAACCAAAACACAATGGCAACACCGCTTTCGCCTGCCTCACCCATTTTGCGAATGGTGATCATGGCCAGCGCCCAGGCCAATGCCCCCAAAAGGCAAAGCCCAAGCGCAAACCATTGCGTATCAGTGCTTCCCTGTTCCGGGCGCACCATCAGCAATACACCGCAAAACCCAACCAGCACCGCAAGCCAACGGCGCCAGCCAACCTTTTCGCCAAGAATCGGAATGGCAAGCAGCGTCAGAAATAAAGGCA
The DNA here is from genome assembly GCA_903844785.1 of uncultured Rhodospirillales bacterium. GTDB lineage: Bacteria > Pseudomonadota > Alphaproteobacteria > Acetobacterales > Acetobacteraceae > Neoroseomonas. The sequence goes on from CAIMVB010000099.1 coordinate 4,319, forward strand.
TGGTAAAACCAAGTGCCGTCACAGTTACAAGCGGCAGATAGACATAGCCGTAGAAGGAACCGACCATTCCTGTCATGCCAAAAATGGTGCGCAGAATATGGCTGCCAGGGTTCCGCATCCTCAGCGCCGCTAGGCCGCCGGCGCCGATCACTACCGGCAACAGCGGAACCAGCGCGAAGAAATTGCGGAAGAAAATCACCTCTGCCACCGGAATGCCGGTGCCGATCGTCTTGGCGAAGGCGGCCGAGATGGAAAAGCTCGCCGCTGCCAAAATCACCAGCATAATGCCACGGCGCCGTGCACGCCGGGTCCGGGCGGGATCGAGGGGCAGGGAATCGTTCTGTTTCATGCGACTGGCACGCGGATCCTAACCCGAAATCCCGCCGGGCGGCAGAGGTTTTGTTCCGGCGCATTCTGGCCTAGCCTATCGCCCTGTCGCATTCCCAGGAAACCCATGACTGAATTGATCTATCGCGAAGATGCCTATGCTCAGCAAGTCAGCGCCAAGGTGCTGGCGGCCTCGGCCGAGGCGATCGTGACTGACCGGACGAATTTCTATGCCCAGGCGGGTGGTCAACCTGGCGATACCGGCCTGCTGCGTTGGGCGGGTGGGGAAGCACGCATCGCCAATACCATCAAGGGGCCGGAGGATGCAGTGCTGCATGTGCCGGAAGCTGGCGCCGCCTTGCCGCCCGTAGGCGCAGAGGTGACGCTTGAATTGGAATGGCCGCGCCGCCTTCGCCTGATGCGCATGCATACCACACTGCATTTACTGTGCAGCCTGATCCCCGGTGCAGGCGTGACAGGCGGGCAGATTGGGCTTGAGAAATCGCGGCTGGATTTCGATCTGCCGGAACCGCCCAGCAAGGAAAGCCTTACCGAAGCCCTGAATGGGCTGATCGCCGCCAATCATCCCATCACGCAGGCATGGATCTCAGAAGCCGAGCTTGATGCCAATCCCAGCTTGGTGCGCACGCTTTCCGTGCAACCACCGCGTGGCGCTGGGCGTATTCGCCTGGTGCGTATTGGCAGTGCTGAAGCCCCAATTGATCTGCAGCCTTGCGGCGGCACGCATGTGCGGCACACGGGTGAGATCGGGCGGGTTGAGGTCACAAAAATCGAAAACAAGGGCAGGCAGAATCGCCGCGTTTCCCTGGTGCTGGTGGAGGATTGATCCATGCATGATTTGGTTTCAACCGAATGGCTGTCCGGGGCGATTGGTGCGCCGGATGTGATGGTGTTTGACGCCACCAAATACCTGCCCAATGAACCCTTTGATGGGATCAAAAAATTCCACGAAGCGCATATTCCAGGCGCGCGCTTCTTCGATATTGATGTGGTGGCAGACCCCGACACTAACTTGCCGCATATGGCGCCCACTGCCGGGCGCTTCGCGCGGCTAATGAGTGAGATGGGCATCAATAATACAACCCGTGTGATCTTTTACGATCAGAAGGGCCTGCAATCCTCTGCCCGTGGTTGGTGGCTGATGAAGCTTTTTGGGCATGAGAATGCCGCGGTGCTGGATGGCGGCCTGCCGAAATGGCTGGCCGAGGGACGCGCGACGGAAAGCGGTGACGCCAAGCCAGCCATCGCCACCATCTATACGCCGGATTTCCGCGCTGATCTGCTGAAGGGCATTGGGGATGTGAAGCGCATTATCGCTGATGGCAGCGCGCTTATTCTGGATGCGCGCGCCAAGGGCCGCTTCGATGGCACAGCGCCCGAACCGCGCCCAGGCCTGCCTTCCGGCCATATGCCGGGCGCCAAAAGCGTGCCCTTCAACGAATTGCTCAATGCCGATTTCACCATGAAGGATGCCGCGGCGTTGCGCGCACGTTTCGCGGCCGCTGGTGCGGATGGAGCCACGCCCATCGTCACCAGCTGCGGCACGGGCGTTACGGCATGCATTCTCGCCCTTGGCCTGAAGCAGGCCGGGCTTGGCGATGCCGCGATTTATGATGGTTCCTGGACCGAATGGGCCGGCAGGCCCGAAACCCAAAAGGAAAAGAGTAGCTAACATGGCCGACAACAACGCCAAAAACGGACAAGGCTTCGCCACCCGCATGTCTCATGCCGGGCGCGCGGGAACGCGTGTGCATGGTTTCGTCAATCCCGGCGTGCATCGCGGGTCCACCGTGCTGCACCCGAATTCTGAATCGCGCCGCGCCTTCCAGAAGGATAAGTGGAACCGCGTAATGACCTACGGCACCGCCGGTGGTCCCACGCAATACGCTTTGGAAGATGTGGTCGCAGAAATTGAAGGCGGCACGCGCTGCGTGCTGGTGGGCACCGGCTTGGCAGCGGTGACCGTGCCGCTGATGGCGTACCTCAAGACTGGCGATCACTGCCTTATGCCTGATTCAGCCTATGGCCCGGCGCGCAATGTCTGCAATGGGCTGCTGAAGGATTGGGGGGTGGAGACCACCTATTACGATCCGCTGATTGATGAAGCGGGCATCCGCGCGCTGATCCGCCCTAATACCAAAGTGGTTTATACTGAAAGCCCAGGCAGCCACACATTCGAAGTGCAGGATGTGCCGGCCATTGCACGCGCAGCGCATGCGGCGGGCTGCGTGGTCATGATGGATAATACCTGGGGCATTCATCACTTCATGCCCTTCCAGCATGGTGTAGATGTTTCGATCCAGGCGCTGACGAAATATGTCGGCGGACATTCCGATGTGCTGCTGGGTTCTATCACCGTAAATAGCGAAAAGGATTACGAGATTGTGCGCGGCGCGGCTTCCCAGATGGGGCATTTTGCCGCACCGGATGATTGCTGGCTGGCACTGCGTGGCGCGCGCACCATGCCCATTCGCCTGCAGCAACAGGAAAAAAGCGGGCTGGAAGTGGCGCGTTGGTTTGAAAATCGGCCGGAAGTGCAGAGCGTACTGCACCCTGCCCTGCCTTCCCATCCGCAGCATGCGTTGTGGAAGCGCGATTTCACCGGCGCTTGCAGCCTGTTTGGCGTGGTCTTCAAGCCGCATTATACGGAAGCGGATATCTTCAAATTCATCGATAGCTTGAAGCTTTTCGGCATTGGTGCGTCCTGGGGTGGGTTCGAAAGCCTGGCGCTGCCGACCACCGGCTTTATTACCCGCACTGCCACCAGCCCTGATTTGGGCGGCTTCACGGTACGTATCCATATCGGCCTTGAAGATGTTGGCGATCTGATCGCTGATCTTACTCAGGGCCTGGCCACACTACCCAAGTAAGCGCCACCAAGCAGAAGGGCGTCTAATCGCTTCACGGCGAACGGCGCCCTTCTTCCACACCCCGCTGATAGGCGCGCTGTTCATTTTCGCGCGATTGGCCCACCGCATAGCCGCCAAGCGCACCAGCGCCGGCGCCAATCAGCGCGCCCCAGCCGGCATTGCCGGAAAATGAACCAATGGCAGCGCCACCCACCGCGCCCAGGCCAGTGCCAATCGCCGTGCTGCGCTGCTTTTCGGTCATCTCCGCGCAGCCAATAAGCGTTCCCAATACCGCGAAAGTAAGGCTCAATTTTCCTTGTCTGGTCATGGCAAACTCCTCATCGGTTGCGAAGGGCGGGCGCGCACATGGTTTGGGTGATGGATGGAATGGCAGGATTGGTCGGGATTGGCCGGTCAAGGCTGGCCAGCCGGATCATGGCGCCCGATGGTGGTGCGCCGCGCAAAGCTGCAAACCCTACTGGGCAATAGGTAATTGCGTATAATGGCAGCCCGGCCGAAATTTCCTGCGCCAGCCCCGACGCGCCCAGGCAAAAATCCGCAGCATGGGGCAATGACGCAGCCGAAAGCCCCTTCGCCGCTTCCGCAAGGCTTGCATCATCAGCACGTGCGCTACCCCAGCCTTCGAAATGCTGCGGCAATTCCACCAGGCGCTGTATCTCCCGCGCCGTTGCAGATTGCTGGAATAAGACAGCCGCCAAAACCACTGCGCTGGCGCGAGCCAGACACTTCAAGCTTCTGATTTGCTGGGCGCGCATGACGCTTTCCTACCGGCGCGCCTGACGCGCCGTGCATGGGTATTGAATAGCGGCAAAGCGCATCAACCCATCGGCGGCGCGCAAACTATCAAATTGCGGATTGGCGCCCGCCCAAGCCACGAAACTGGCCGCCCCTTGATCAAGTGTTGGTGATGGCTCCGGCAGGCAGTAATTCAGCCTTTTGCTATAGCGCTTATGCAGCACATCACTGGTCTGCCCTGTGCCCACAAGCAAGCCATGGCAGAAATGCACGGCGGCCGCATAGGCCGGTTCCTGCGCTGTCGCCGCGCATAGCCGTGCCAGGGCACCCGTTGTGCCGGCGGTGAATGTATCGCCATTGATGGCCGTGTTCTGCGCCGACGCAACCGAT
>CAIMVB010000100.1 GCA_903844785.1 uncultured Rhodospirillales bacterium
CCACATGCCCGATCGTCCCGATGTTGCAATGCGGCTTGTTCCGCTCAAATTTCGCCTTGGCCATGTTCGTGTTTCCAGATCGGGGGTTGCTTACCAGCGGTAGTGGCTGAAGGCCTTGTTGGCTTCAGCCATCCGGTGCGTATCTTCGCGCTTCTTCACGGCGGAGCCGCGATTATTCGCCGCATCCATCAGCTCAGCCGACAGACGCTCTTCCATCGTGTTCTCGCCACGCTTGCGCGCGCTTTCGATGAGCCAGCGGATGGCCAGCGCCTGGCGCCGTTCCGTACGGACTTCAACGGGAACCTGATAGGTGGCGCCACCAACGCGACGGCTACGCACTTCCACGGCGGGCTTCACATTATCCATCGCTTCATGGAACAGGCGCAGCGGGTCGCTGTTCGGCCCACCCTTTTTCTTCAGCGTATCCATCGCCGCATAGACGATAGATTCGGCAACGCTTTTCTTGCCGTCATACATGAGGACGTTCATGAAGCGGCTGAGAACGATATCACCGAATTTCGGATCCGGCAGAACCTCGCGCTTTTCAGCGCGGTGACGACGCGACATGGTTCAGATCCTCACTTCGGACGCTTCGCGCCGTAGAGCGAACGGCGCTTGCGGCGCTTGGCAATGCCCTGGGTATCCAGCACGCCGCGCAGAATGTGGTAGCGAACACCCGGAAGGTCCTTCACGCGGCCGCCGCGGATCAGCACCACGGAGTGTTCCTGCAGGTTGTGACCTTCGCCAGGAATGTAGCTCACGACTTCGAAGCCATTGGTCAGGCGCACCTTCGCGACTTTGCGCAGCGCTGAGTTCGGCTTCTTCGGCGTGGTCGTGTAGACGCGCGTGCAGACACCGCGCTTCTGCGGGCTGCCTTTCAGGGCCGGAACCTTGTTCCGGTCTGGCTTCGTCTCACGCCCTTGGGCGATGAGTTGGTTGATCGTCGGCATGACGCCCCTTCGTAACCATCCAAATGACCTAGAGCCCCGCCAAAAGGCATTGCCCGGTATGGCGCGTTTAAACGCACCCCCCGGGCTACCAATCGGCTGCCGGCCTCAGCCCCCTAAGGGGCGGCGCCGGCGGCGCAGCTTTTGGTCCAAAAACGGCGAGCCCCAAAATGGGGACTCGCTTAAGGAGCGGCCTTGTACGTCCCGCCCCGGTTCAAGTCAAGCACCGTTCACCCTTTGGAAGAGGATAATTCGACCTGTTTGCACAGCGAAAGTCACCCCTTCCAAATGGCCCCGGCCAAGCCTGCCTTATTCGGCAGCCTTTGGTTCCGGCAAAGCCGGCGAAGCCGCCGCTAAGCGGCCCCGATCGCGCTGCGCAGCCAAGGCGCGCAGGCGGTTCATCACAGAACCCGTCCCAGCCGGGATCAGGCGCCCGACGATCACGTTTTCCTTCAGGCCGGCCAGGTAATCCACCTTGCCCGCCGTCGCGGCTTCCGTGAGCACCCGAGTCGTTTCCTGGAACGAGGCAGCAGAGATGAAGGACCCGGTCTGCAGCGACGCCTTGGTGATGCCTTGCAGCACTGGCTCGGCCACCGCCGGGCGTTCCTTGGCGGCGATCCGCTTTTCGTTCTCGATCTCGAACTCAATGCGGTCCACCTGCTCGCCAATCAGATAGGTGGTGTCGCCCGGATCGGTGACCTCAACCTTCTGCAGCATCTGGCGGACGATCACTTCAATATGCTTGTCGTTGATCTTCACGCCCTGGAGTCGATAGACCTCCTGAATCTGGTCCACCAGGTAATCGGCGAGTTTTTCAACGCCCAGCACCCGCAGAATGTCGTGCGGCACGCGGGGGCCATCGACCAGCGGGTCACCGCGCTTCACATAGTCGCCTTCCTGGACCGAGACGTGCTTGCCCTTGGGCACCAGGTATTCGCGCGGTACGGGGGGCTCATCACCCACCTGTTCCGGCACCACCAGGATGCGGCGCTTCGCCTTGTAGTCCTTGCCGAATTCCACGCGGCCATCAACTTCGCTGATAATCGCATGGTCCTTCGGCCGGCGCGCTTCGAACAATTCAGCTACGCGCGGCAGACCGCCCGTGATGTCGCGCGTCTTGGAGCTTTCGCGCGGCAGGCGCGCCAACACGTCGCCGGCGGCAACGATGGCGTTGTTTTCCACCGAGAGAATCGTCCCCGGTGTCAGGAAGTAAATGGCTTCCGTGCCATTTTCGCGCTTCACCACATTGCCGGCCTCATCCCGCAGGATCAGACGCGGGCGCAGATCTGCAGCCTTACCGGGCGCCTTGTATTCCACGACTTCGCGGAACGACAGTCCCGTGACTTCGTCGACCCGGTCAACCTGCGTCACGTTTTCGATCAGGTCAGCGCATTCAACACGGCCATTGCGCTCCGTGATGATCGGCAGGGTGAAGGGGTCCCATTCGGCCAGCTTCTGGCCGCGCGTGACCTGCACCCCATCTTCCGCAATCAAACGCGCACCATAAGGCACGCGCTGGCGTGAGCGTTCACGGCCCTGCGCGTCATAAAGCGCGATTTCGCAATTACGGCTCATCACAATCGGTTGGTTTTGGCTATTGGCCACCACCACGCGATTGAGGATTTTGATGCTGCCCTCGGAAGCCGCTTCAACCGCACTCTGTTCCGCGCCACGCTGCGCCGCGCCACCGATATGGAAGGTGCGCATCGTCAGCTGCGTGCCAGGTTCACCGATGGATTGCGCGGCGATGACGCCAACTGCTTCACCGATATTGACCGGCGTACCGCGGGCCAAGTCACGGCCATAGCAGAAGCCGCAAACGCCCTGGCGCGCATCGCAAGTCAGCACGGAGCGGATCTTCACCTGCTCCACCCCGGATGTTTCGATGCGCTCCGCCTGCACCTCATCAATCAGGCTATTGCGCGAGACAATGAGCTCACCCGTTTCCGGATCAAACACATCTTCCTGCGACGTACGGCCCAGGATGCGTTCAGACAGGGACGACACCACTTCCGCGCCATCCATTGCCGCACGCACGGAAAGCCCGCGTTCGGTGCCGCAATCCGGCTCCACAATGATGCAATCCTGCGCCACATCAACCAGACGGCGTGTCAGATAGCCCGAATTGGCGGTCTTCAGCGCAGTATCAGCCAAGCCTTTCCGGGCGCCGTGCGTGGAGTTGAAATACTCCAACACCGAAAGCCCTTCCTTGAAGTTGGCGATGATCGGCTGTTCGATGATTTCGCCCGAAGGCTTCGCCATCAAGCCGCGCATCCCAGCAAGCTGGCGCATCTGCGCGGGCGAACCGCGCGCACCGGAATGGCTCATCATCCAAACGCTATTGGTCGGCTTGCCGATTTCCTGGCGCTGAATTTCCTTCATCATCGCGCCGGCCACTTCATCCGTGCAGCGCGACCAGGCATC
>CAIMVB010000101.1 GCA_903844785.1 uncultured Rhodospirillales bacterium
CGCTTGATGAAACGTCGATCAGATAGCGTGCTGCAATAGCCTTTGCAAAAGCGTGAGCGATGCGCTCTGCAGTTGATCGGCCCCTGCCCATTCACTGTTCCATCTTCACGCCAGTACGTTCCACAACGCCCTTGAATTTGGTCAGCTCTGCCTGGAAAAAAGCGCGCGTATCGGCGGGCGAATTGGGCCGTGTCCAGGGTGAAATCCCGGCAATCAGGAAACGTTCCCGCAATTGCGGATCAGCCAGCGCGGCATTGATGGCGCGGTTCAGCGCTGTCACGGTGCCTTCCGGCATGCGCGGCGGCCCAACCACCGCGAACCAATTGCCAATGTCAAAACCCGGCATGCCTGATTCCGCGAGGGTTGGGATATCCGGGAAGGCTGGGAAGCGTTCCAGACCGGTAATCGCAATGCCGCGCACACGATTATCGCGCACCTGCGCGGCGGCGGAAGCCAGCACTGCAACGCCCCAGGCCGTTTCACCGCGCGCGATGGATTCCACCATCAGCCCGCCGGACCGATACGGCGCATGAGAGAATTTGCCGCCCAGCAGCAAGGAAACGGCAATGGCTTCGCCCGCGAAATGCGGCATGGATCCAACACCGGATGACGCATAGGGCATGTTGTCCTGCGGCCCGGCGCGGAGCTTCGCGACTGCTTCTGCGGCGGTGCCAGCCGGGAAGTTCGGCGCTGCCACCAGAATCAAGGGGCCATTTGCGGCAACGGCGATATGGCTGAAATCCGCAATCGGGTCATAGCGCGTGCCGCCCTGCATGGCGGCGGGGATCAGCGCATGGGAAGATGCCTCATTCAACATGAGCACCGTACCATCGGCAGGCTGGCGGCGGAGCCATTCAGCGGCGACAGTGCCGGAAGCACCGGGGCGATTTTCCACCACAACCCGTGCATTGCCGCCCATATGCGCCTGCATGCGCTCAGCCAACAGGCGCGCCGTGATGTCGGTGGAACCGCCCGGCGCAAAGCCGCTGATCAGCGTGATGGGCCGATCCGGCAAGCCTTGGGCAATGGCGGGCACGGCCAGCGCGATTCCCATGGTAGCCCCAAGCAGAATTCGTCTCAGCATTTTGATTTCGCTCCCTGTGTTTCTTTCGCTGCCTTGGTGCAGCGTTACATTCTTGATGAACTTCAACCCGAAGCGCACCGTCACGCAAGCCCGGCGCGTGCCTTAACGGGTATCTTCAAATACCGCACACCATTGCTCTCGGCCTCAGGAAAGCGCCCAGCGCGGATATTCACCTGGATCGAAGGCAGCAACAGCGTCGGCGCGGCAAGCTTGGCATCGCGCGCCTGGCGGAAGGCTACGAATTCATCCTCGGTCACGCCATCCTTCACATGTGGGTTATGGGCGCGCTGTTCAGACACCGTGCTTTGCCAAGCATAATCATTGCGTCCTGGGGCCTTATAGTCATGGCACATCCAAAGCCGCGTTTCGGGCGGCAGTGCCAGCAGGCGCTTGATGGAACGAAACAGGGCGCGCGCATCGCCACCCGGAAAATCCGCCCGCGCCGTGCCGTAGTCATGCATGAAAAGCGTATCGCCCACGAAAACATCATCACCGATGCGGTAGCAAACACAGGCGGGCGTATGGCCCGGTGTATGGATCACCTCAATTTCTAGATTGCCCAGCGCAATACGATCACCATCGCGAAACAGTATATCGAAATCACCACCTTCGGGCTTCACATCATCGGCCGCAAATACGGGGCGAAAGATGCGCTGCACATCCTTGATATGCTCACCAATACCAATCTTTCCGCCGCAACGCTGCTTGATGTAGGGGGCGGCGGTCAGATGATCCGCATGGGCATGGGTTTCCAGGATCAGCGCAATGGTAATGCCCTCGCGCTTGGCGGCTTCAATCAAGGCATCGGCGGAACGCGTATCGGCCTCTCCGCTGCGATGGTCCCAATCCAGCACGGGATCAACCACCGCGCCTTGGCGCGTTGCGGGGTCGAAGACGAGGTAACTGACGGTATTGGTCGCCTCATCAAAAAACGGCCGGATACTGGCCTTATGCGCTGTGGCTGACATTGGCTGCCCTTCCTCAAGCTTGCGCTAATATAAGGCCTGAAGCGCCGTTCAGAAAGAGAGGCTAAGCCTCATCGGCAGCTCAATATCCGTACATCATAAACGGGGTGTTCCAGCATATTCACGCCTGGCGCATCGGCGAACATCCAGCCGCGAAAGACCGGCGGGCTGCCCTGCGGCGCGCGGCCATCAGTCATTTCAAACCAAGCGGCGGCATCGGGCACTTCAGTCGGCGGGCGCGCATGGCAAGCGCCGATGCGGATCGCCAGCGTGCCGAAACTCAGGCTCTCCCCAACACGGCCTTCCAGAACGGTGACCCGCGCTGTCACCTTATCCAGCGCTTGGATGCGCGCCTGCTGGCGCGGCAGCCATTCCTGCGCGAGTGCCAGCGCGGGCAGGCAAAACAGCGCTGAGGCCAAAAGCTTTTTCATGCGCCCCGCTTCGGGCTGGGAAGGCCCGTAATCAGGTTATTCAAAATCTGGCGCATCTCGGCCTCATCCACGCCCATCAGCACGGCATCTTCAAACACATCGCGTAGCACAGTTGCGGCTTCGGCGTGGTTTTCCGCCAGCATTTTCAGCTTTTCACTGCAGGAAACCGGCTTACCATCCGCACCAGGCCAAATGGAGGGCGGTTTGGGCAGCGGTTTCATCTCGGCGTTGCCGGCGCGTTTTCCTGATTGCCGCGCTGATTATTCTCACCCGCCGAGAAAATGAACCGCCCCAGCAGGCTTTCCAGATTAATGGCGCTTTGCGTGATGGTGATTTCGCCGCCATCGCGTAGGATCCGCGTATCACCGCCGGGCACGAGTGCCACATATTTGCCGCCGAGCAAGCCTTCGCTTGAAATCTCGGCCGAAGTGTCATGGGGCAGCTTCAGCCCGGCTTCTACGCGGAGCGTCAAGACAGCAAGGAAGCTTTCGGGGTCAATGCGCTGCGCTACCACCTGGCCCACCTTCACGCCGGCAATACGCACATCAGCGCCCTGGCCCAGGCCATCAATCCGATCAAACTTGGCAGTGAGATTCATGGCGGGCCCAGAAAAGCTGCGCCCCGTGCTGGTGACAGCATAGCCCAGAAAGGTGGCGGCAATGGCCAGCACCACAAACCCGGTAAGAATTTCAGCCAGACTGCGCTTTTGCATGTGAATCGGTTGTCTACCGCCCCGGTGTCCAGGCTTCATAATCACCACCGCGATTGGCAGAGGTGCTTGCGGGCCGCCAGGCTTCGGCGGTGCCGGTCATATTCGGGCGATGTTCCTTCTGCCAGGCGCGGCGCGGCGCATCCTCGGGCAGGGGTTGTTCCGTGGTGTGATGCAGCCAGCCCCACCATTCGGCCGGCACGGCAGAAGCCTGCACTTCCTTGGCGAAAAGCACCCGCCGCATGGCCCGGCCATAGGAATCGCGCCTGGAGCGGGCTTCCCAATAGCTATTGCCGAAGCGGTCCTGACCAACCTTGCGGCTGGTGAAGCGAATGAAAAGCGTATCCAGAAACTGCATGACGAAACCCCAATGCGCGCAACGCCTGACGCATATTCGCACAGCCGGGCGGGCCACGCAAAACCAAAGCGGCAGACAAGCTATCCACAGGATATTGTGGGTCGGACCCCAAAAAACCACTAAATAAGGCTTCCCAGGCCTTCGAGTCGCGCCTAGCATCAGGCGCATGGCAGGAATTGTCGGAACCATCTGGGCTGGGGTTGCGCTGCGGCGCCTGAAAGCGGGGGCGGATCCTGATTCGCAGCCGCGCGCTGTCGCTATCCCTGCGCCTTGGGAAGATGAAGCCGGGGAGGCGCTGGCCGCGCTCGCCCCGGGAAGCGGCCCGGCCACGCTCCCAAGCGTGGCGGAGGCCTGGATTCAGCGCCTGACACTTCGCGGGCGGCGCCTTGGCTTGCTTGATGGCGCGGATGAGGCGGAAAGCCTGGCCGCCGGGCTGCGTTCCCTGATTCTGGCCCGGCGTGGTGCGCCGGGGGCTGAGATCTGGCGGGATGCACGCGGCGAAGGCCGTTTTGTGCTGAACCTGCCGGCCTTTTTGGATGGGGCAGGGGGTTTTGATGCGCCCGCCTATCGCGCCGCCTGCGCGCTTGCGGTGCAAACCTTGGATATTTGGGGGCATGGCAAGGCGGAAAGCCTGCGCCTTGGCTTCGCTGATCTGGCCGGGCTGCTGGCTGGTTTCGGCCTTGGCTATGACAGTAATGAGGCGCGAGATGTCGCCGCCGCCGTTGCCGGGCTGACCCGCGGTGCGGCCGAGGCTGAATCTGGCCGCCTGGCCACGCGTTTCGGCCCGCGCCATGCCGTGGCGCTGATCTGCCCGACCCCGCCCGAGGAAACCACCATCCCCGGCCTTGCCAAGGCAGCACGTGCGGCTTTGGCCGCCGCGGCGGCCTCCCCCGGTTTGCGCCATCGCGGTTGCATTGCGCTAGCCCCCGCCGATGGCGTGGAAGCGCTGCTGGGCGCGGAAAGCGCTGGCATTGCCCCGGCCCCAGGCGCAAGCCGCCCGGCGCGCGGCGAAGATGGGCGCGTGACGCAGGTGCCAACCCGCGCCGCCGAACGCGCAGGCGTTGATGCCGCCTGGCTACTGGCACCGGTGGCGCCTCAGGCACGTCGGGCGATGGAAGCGGCGGTGATGCCCTTCCTGGATGCGCCGCCACCCGCCATGCCGGCACCGGCGGAACTACCCGAAGCGCGCCGCGCCGCGCCCCGGCCAATCCATGCGCCCATTAGCCGCTGCTGGCGCGTGGCCATCGCTGGCAATCGCGTGGCGATGCGCGCCATTGAAGATGATCGCGGCCATTTGCGGGAGATTTCCTTCTCCCTGCCGCGTGAAGCGGCGATGACGCGCGCCTTGATGGAAGCGCTCGCGCAAGCTGTATCGCTTGGCTTGGCGCAGGGCGTGCCTTTGGCAAGTTTTGTGAACGCCTATGCCTATGCGCCTGGCCATGGCGGCGCGGTGGAAGGTGATGTCGGCATTCGCCGCGCCACTTCCGTGCTGGATTGGGCCTTCAGGCGGCTCGCGCGCGATTATCTGGGGCGGGAGGATTTGCCGGACCCTGTTGAGGAAGAAACGCTGC
>CAIMVB010000102.1 GCA_903844785.1 uncultured Rhodospirillales bacterium
CCATAGACCACGCGCTGCTGTTCGGAATCATACCGCACTTCAACATGGCCGGTGAGCGGGAAGTCCTTCCGCAGCGGATGGCCTTCAAAACCGTAATCAGTCAGCAGCCGCCGCAAATCCGGCTGGCCGGCGAAGACCACGCCATACATGTCCCAGGTTTCACGCTCATACCAAGTGGCACAAGGCCAAATCTCGGCAACGGAGGCCACAGGTGCGACGCCATCAGTCATCACCGAAACTCGGATGCGGCGGTTCTCGGCCAGGCTCAGCAGGTTATAGACAACCTCAAACCGCTCAGCGCGTTCGGGCCAATCCACGCCGCAAATATCCATGCATTGTTCGAAGGAAAAGCGCGGATCATCGCGCAGCATCAGCATCAGGGCCAAAAGCTGATCACGGTTGGCGTGGACAGCCAGCTCCGCCCCGCCCCGCGCCAGGGTAAAGCCGGTCACAGCACCCTGCGGTGCGGCGGCAGCAATCGCCGCGCCAAGTGTCTTCAACGGATTTTCCGCAACCGCTTCAGCGGCTTCAGGCAATTGCTCAGCCACGGAGGATCGTTCCTGTCCTGCGGATCTTCTTCTGCAATTGCAGAATGCCATAGACCAGCGCTTCGGCTGTGGGCGGGCAGCCGGGCACATAGATATCCACCGGCACCACACGATCACAGCCGCGCACAACGCTATAGGAGTAATGGTAATACCCGCCGCCATTGGCGCAGGACCCCATCGATATCACCCAGCGCGGCTCTGACATCTGATCATAAACCTTGCGCAGCGCCGGCGCCATTTTGTTGGTGAGCGTGCCGGCCACAATCATCACATCCGATTGCCGGGGCGATCCGCGCGGAATGATGCCGAAGCGGTCCAAATCATAACGCGCCATATAGGCATGGATCATCGGCACGGCGCAGCAGGCGAGGCCAAAGGTCATCGGCCAAAGGCTGCCGGTGCGCGCCCAATTCACCACCTTGTCCAGATTGGCGACAACGAAGCCCTTTTCGGTGATTTCATCACCAACCGCCTTCACCACCGCATCCTGCGTGGCGCCTGGCGGCAGGGCCTGATTATTCCAGGAAAGTTCGGAAGCGCCGCTCATGTCATTCCCAATCCAGGGCGCCTTTGCGCCATTCATAGACGAAGCCAATGGTCAGCACGAAAAGGAAGGCCATCATGGAACCGAAGCCGAGCCAGCCTATGCCGCCCAGCGATACCGCCCAGGGAAACAGGAAGGCCACTTCCAGGTCGAAAATGATGAAAAGGATCGCCACCAGATAGAAGCGCACATCGAATCGGCGCCGCGTATCGTCAAAGGGCGCAAAGCCACATTCATAGGTGGACAGCTTTTCGGCATAGGGCTTCTGCCGCGCGGCCAGCATTGCGCCGGCAACCATCGCAATCGCGATTCCCGCCGCTATGCCCAGAAAAACGAGCACAGGGAAATACGTTGCCAGCAAAGGCTGGGTCATGGCTTCCTCAACTCTGGCGCCCCCATGAGCCTGGGTGCGCGTTATGGCCTGCCCACGGTTATACCGCATCGCAGCGAAGCGAGATTAGCCCCGCTTTGTGGAATGCGCCATAGGGCATTGACCCGTAATTTCAAGATGCTTCGATACAGCATCCTGATTACGGAAGAATGGCGATTTGAAGAAGAAAAGAAGTGGCGCGAGTGACGGGGCTCGAACCCGCGACCTTCGGCGTGACAGGCCGACGCTCTAACCAACTGAGCTACACCCGCAATCCATGCGTGAAAGGCTGATAGTCCGCACCATGCGCCCATGTCAAGGCGATAGGCGGAGGGGAAGTGAATGGGCACTGACGGGTTCGAACCGCCGACATCCTGTGTGTAAGACAGGCGCTCTACCGCTGAGCTAAGCGCCCGAGCATGCGCGCTTCATAGCATAGGACCAGTCAATTAAGACCAGCCCCGCGCTACCAGCGCGCAGGAAATCAGTTCACCGCATCCTTAAGCGCCTTGCCCATCTTGAAACGGACCGCAGTGCTGGCCGGGATTTGGATTTCTGCACCGGTGCGCGGGTTGCGACCGATGCTGGCAGCGCGCTTGGCCGCGGCAAAGGTACCAAAGCCCATCAAGCGCACTTCGGCATCCTGCTTCAGCCCGGCAGTGATCGAATCGAACACCGCATCCACGGCCTCGGCGGCCTTTTCCTTGGTCATATCAGCTGCCTTGGCAACAGCCGCGACTAGTTCTTGCTTGTTCATGAATAATTCCTTTCCTCTGGATGAAACGACTTGAGCGCGAAACGACCGATCAGCCATCAGCCGGAGAGGGGAACGTGTCACGAAAAGCCTCAGCTTCTCTACACTTCCCCCCCTCCCGCCGCAAATGGTCCGAGGCTTCGCGCCCTATGGTTTAATGTGGCAGTGCCGCGCCCGTGGCCGAGGCTTCAGGCTTCTGCGGCGGTGTCTCAACCGGTTCTTCCCAGGTAATGGCTTCGGGCCTGCGCGCCAGGGCACGCATGATGACCTCATCCACATGGGATACCGGGTTGATCTCCAACCCCTTTTTCACGCTGTCCGGGATATCGGCCAGGTCCTTTTCATTATCTTTCGGAATGAAAACGACCTTGATGCCGGCGCGCATCGCGGCCAACAGCTTTTCCTTGAGCCCGCCAATCGGCAACACCCGCCCGCGCAGCGTAATCTCCCCAGTCATGGCAACGTCGCGCCTGACCGGAATGCCCGTGAGGACGGAGACGATGCTGGTCGCCATGGCTATGCCGGCAGAAGGCCCATCCTTGGGCGTCGCCCCTTCCGGCACATGCACATGCAGATCGCGCTTTTCAAACAATGTCGGCTTGATGCCGAAGGTAGTTGAGCGGCTGCGCACATAAGACATGGCGGCCGAGACACTTTCCTGCATCACATCGCCAAGCTTGCCGGTCTGCTTCACATTGCCCTTGCCGGGCAACAGCACGGATTCGATGGTGAGGATTTCGCCCCCCACTTCGGTCCAGGCCAGCCCAGTGACCACGCCCACCATATCCTCTTCTTCCGCTTCGCCGTAGCGGAACTTCCGCACGCCTGCGAATTTATCAAGGTTCTTGTGGGTAATCGCGACTTTCTTGGCCTTCTTGGAAACGATTTCCTTGACCGATTTCCGCGCAAGCCCCGCAATTTCGCGTTCCAGATTACGCACACCCGCTTCACGTGTGTAATAGCGGATCAGGTCACGAATGGCGCTATCGGAAACAGACCATTCATCCGCCTTCAATCCGTTCGCCTCGCTTACCTTGCTCATCAAATGGCGCTTGGCGATTTCAACCTTCTCATCTTCCGTGTAGCCGGGGATGCGAATGATCTCCATGCGGTCAAGCAAGGGCTGCGGCATGCGAAGCGAATTCGCCGTGGTGACAAACATCACATCCGAAAGATCATAATCCACTTCCAGATAGTGATCCGCGAAGGTGCTGTTCTGTTCCGGGTCCAGCACTTCAAGCAGCGCCGAGGAAGGGTCACCCCGCCAATCCGCGCCCAGCTTGTCAATTTCATCTAGCAGGAAAAGCGGGTTGGAGGTCTTGGCCTTCTTCATGCCCTGAAGCACCTTACCGGGCATGGAGCCGATATAGGTCCGCCGATGGCCGCGGATCTCCGCCTCATCCCGCACACCGCCAAGCGACATACGCACAAAATTCCGCCCCGTCGCCTTGGCAATGGATTTGCCGAGCGAGGTCTTGCCGACACCAGGCGGGCCCACCAGGCACAGGATCGGACCACGAATTTTGGGCGAGCGTGACTGCACCGCCAGATATTCGATGATGCGTTCCTTCACCTTCTCAAGCCCGTAGTGATCGGCATCGAGAACCTTCTCAGCTGCCACGATATCCCTGCGCACCCGGCTTTGCTTCTTCCAGGGGATGGACAGCATCCAATCCAGGTAGTTGCGCACCACGGTCGCTTCCGCGCTCATGGGGCTCATGCTGCGGAGTTTCTTGACCTCAGCCAGCGCCTTTTCACGCGCTTCCTTGGAGAATTTGGTGGCTTTGATCTTGGCTTCGATTTCGGCGATTTCGTCCTTGCCGTCTTCGCCTTCGCCAAGCTCCTTCTGAATGGCCTTGAGCTGTTCATTCAGGTAATATTCGCGCTGCGTCTTTTCCATCTGCCGCTTCACGCGGCTACGAATGCGCTTTTCTACCTGCAGCACGCCGATCTCGCCTTCCATATGGGCGAAGACTTTTTCAAGCCGCGCGGAAACCGAAGGCAGTTCAAGCAATTCCTGCTTTTCCGGAATCTTGAGCCCCAGATGGGAAGCAATGGTATCGGCCAATTTAGACGCGTCTTCGATCTGATTGACCGAAACCAGCACCTCAGGCGCGATTTTCTTGTTCAGCTTGATGTATTGTTCGAATTGCGCGACCACGGTGCGCGCCAAAGCCTCAGTCTCACGCCCTTCAACCGGCGCTTCGTCGATCTTTTCGACAAAGGCTTCGAAATAAGGCGCGGTTTCCTTGAAGCCGGCAATGCGCGCACGGCGCCCACCTTCAACCAGCACCTTCACGGTGCCATCGGGCAGCTTCAGAAGTTGGAGCACCGTGGACACGGTGCCGATCTGGAACAGATCATCCGCGCCAGGGTCATCCTGGCCGGCATTCTTTTGGGCGACGAGCAGGATTTGCTTGTCATCCTTCATCACCGCTTCCAGGGCGCGGACGGATTTCTCCCGGCCCACGAAAAGCGGCACGATCATATGCGGGAAGACCACAATATCCCGCAAAGGCAGGACGGGAAGGACATCGCCACGCAGCGTTTCAGTCATGTGACCTCACTATGGACAGTCGGCGCCCGGCCTGCCCAAGGGCGGCTCAGACGGGGCGCCAGAAACAGGGTATTTTGGGCCTTGCGCACGCCCCCACAAGGCCTTGAAGGGATCACATTAGGCCGAGGATTGCTCGGCCGCGCGCTCCCCATAGATGAACAAGGGCTGGGCACGACCTTCGGCGACTTCCCGATTGACCACCACCTCTTCTACCGTCTCTAGCCCCGGCAATTCGAACATGGTGTTCAACAGGATGGTTTCCATGATGGACCGCAACCCGCGCGCGCCGGTTTTGCGCTGAATGGCCCGAGTGGCCACGGCGCGCAGCGCATCTTCCGTGAAGGTCAGCTTGGCCCCTTCCATTTCGAACAGGCGGCCATATTGCTTGACCAGCGCATTCTTGGGCTTGGTCAGGATTTCGATCAGCGCCTTCTCATCCAGATCCTCAAGCGTCGCAAGCACGGGCAAGCGGCCAATGAATTCCGGGATCAGGCCGAATTTCAACAAATCCTCAGGCTCTACCTCACGCAGGATTTCGCCCGTGCGGCGTTCATCCGGGTCGCGCACTTCGGCGCCGAAGCCAATGCCCGAACCCTTGCCGCGGGCGCTGATGATCTTTTCAAGCCCAGCAAAGGCGCCACCGCAAATGAACAGGATATTCGATGTATCCACTTGCAGGAATTCCTGCTGCGGATGCTTGCGCCCGCCCTGCGGCGGCACGGAAGCCACCGTGCCTTCCATGATCTTGAGCAGCGCCTGCTGAACCCCTTCCCCGCTCACATCGCGGGTGATGGAAGGGTTGTCAGATTTGCGGCTGATCTTATCGACTTCGTCGATATAAACGATCCCGCGCTGGGCGCGTTCCACATTGTAATCAGCGGCTTGCAGCAGCTTGAGGATGATGTTCTCCACATCCTCACCCACATAACCCGCTTCCGTCAGCGTGGTGGCATCCGCCATGGTAAAGGGCACATCAAGAATGCGCGCCAGCGTCTGGGCCAAAAGCGTCTTGCCCGAACCGGTTGGGCCAAGCAGCATGATATTGGATTTGGCGATTTCGATATCGGCGCCCTTACCACCCTGCCCCAGGCGCTTGTAGTGATTATGCACCGCCACTGAAAGCACGCGCTTGGCGTGTTCCTGGCCGATCACATAATCATCAAGAACCTTGCAGATTTCCTTGGGCGTGGGCACCCCATCGCGCGACTTCACCAAATGGGTCTTATGCTCTTCACGGATGATATCCATGCAGAGTTCGACGCACTCATCGCAGATAAAAACCGTTGGGCCAGCGATCAGTTTGCGGACCTCATGCTGCGATTTCCCGCAGAAGGAGCAGTAGAGAGTATTCTTGGAATCGCCGGACTTGCTCATACCGTCTCCATGCGGCCCGGGTTTGGGGGCCGCGATTCAGTGATAATACTCCCCGGGCGCTGATGGGGAAAGCTTGGTTCAGTCAAAACGCCCCAGGCTTAGGCCGAAGGGGCCTCTGAAGCCGCTAACGGCCGCTTTTCAACCACGTGGTCCACCAGGCCGAAATCCCGCGCCTCTTCTGCCGACATGTAGGTATCGCGTTCCAGCTTACGCTCAATGGCGTCAATGGGCTGGCCTGTATGGTGCACGTAAATCTCATTAAGCCGCTGACGCAGCTTGAGAATTTCGCGCGCCTGGATTTCAATATCGGTCGCCTGGCCCTGCGCCCCACCAGATGGCTGGTGCACCATCACCCGGCTATTCGGCAGCGCATAGCGCTTGCCCTTGGCCCCGGCGCACAGCAGCAAGGAACCCATGGACGCCGCTTGACCAATGCACACCGTGCTCACGGGGCTGCGGATATATTGCATGGTGTCATACATCGCGAGGCCCGAGGAGACCACGCCGCCCGGGCTATTGATGTAGAAGGCGATATCCTTGTTGGGGTTTTCGCTTTCCAGGAACAGCAGCTGGGCGCAGATCAGGGAAGATACCTGGTCGAAAACCGGGCCAGTCAGGAAGATGATGCGTTCCTTGAGCAGGCGGGAATAAATATCAAAAGCACGCTCCCCGCGCGCGGTCTGTTCGACCACCATCGGCACCAGCGTGTTATTGTAGACATCAACAGGATCACGGTCCCTGATCATCGGCTCATCCTTTCGCGGCAAACAGGCCGCCCTTCGTCACTTTCGCTTGACCCTGCATGTGGTGCCGCGTCAAGACAGCGCAAATCCCTTGCGCCCATTTTCTTGCCCCGGTCAACGCCCCGGCCTGAGCACCATGCCATCATAGCCCGGCTCCACCCCAGGGGGCAGGATTCGGCTCAGCCAGCCATAGTCCAGATCGCTGCCCATATGGGTCAGGATTGTGCGGCGCGGCTGCAAAATTCGAACCCATTCAAGCACTTGGTCCAGATTGGCATGCACCTTATGGGGCGCACGCTGGAAGCATCCCACAATCCAGGTATCCAGCCCATGAAGAAGGGCAAGGCTTTCTTCCGGCAGGCGCACCAGATCTGTGGAATAGGCGAAGCCCCCGATTCTAAGGCCCAGCGTTTCCATCACCCCATGATCCTGGCTGAATAGCGTCAGGGGCATCCCGGCAATCTCCAAGCGCTCACCCGGTGCCACCTGAAATGGCTCCAGCGCCGGGCGGAAAAACCAGGGGCCAGAGGAAGGCAGAAAGGCATAATCGAAACGCTGTCGCAGGTTATCCAGCGTTCTTTCCATGGCATAAATGGGTAAGGCCCGGCCCGTGATGCGATTCAGTACGCGGGTTTCATCCGTGCCCATCACGTGATCGGCATGGTGATGGGTGAACAGGATGGCCTCCACCGCCCCCACGCCCGCCGCCAAGAATTGGGCGCGCATGTCGGGCCCGGCATCCACCAACAGTTTCCGCCCATCCGCGCCCTCAATCAGAATCGAGGAT
This sequence comes from uncultured Rhodospirillales bacterium, assembly GCA_903844785.1. GTDB lineage: Bacteria > Pseudomonadota > Alphaproteobacteria > Acetobacterales > Acetobacteraceae > Neoroseomonas. Next base: position 7,678 of record CAIMVB010000102.1, read on the forward strand.
CTGCTACGCCGATTGCGCGGCTCATTCGGGTCACAGGCGCCCCAATCGCCCCGCCCATCCGGGCCGCCAATCAGTGGGACGCCGGCCGAACCACCGCAGCCCAGGATCGTAACCGTGACTGTGACCAAGACTCAGGCGGCCTTCGGGAAGAGGGTTTCGAAATTGCGCGTGGTCAGCGCCTCAAGCGCCGCGATTTCCAGCCCCCGGACCCCCGCCAGCACCTTGGCGGTATGCGCCACCATGGCGGGTTCACAGCGCTTGCCGCGAAAGGGCACGGGCGCCAGATAGGGCGCATCGGTTTCCACCAGCAGCCGATCCGCCGGCACATCCCGCGCAATTTCCCGCAATTCCTCGCTTTTTGGGAAGGTCAGGATGCCGGAGAAGGACAGATAGCCCCCCATCGCCACCGCACGTTCCGCCAAACCCCGGCCACTGCTGAAGCAATGCAGCAGGAAGGGAAAGGCCCCGCCCCTGTCGCGTTCCTCGGCCAGGATATCGGCAATATCCTCATCCGCCTGGCGGGCATGGATGGCGAGTGGCAGGCCAGTGATCTGCGCCGCGCGGATATGGTTGCGGAAATTCTCGGCCTGAGCCTCGCGCGGGGCCTTGTCATAGAAGTAATCCAGGCCGCTTTCGCCAAGCCCGATAATGCGCGGATGGTCGGTCAGCGCGGCCAGGGCTTCCGGACCCGGAAGCTCCCCTTCCCCGGCATTATGGGGATGGATGCCAACCGTGCCGAGCACGCAATCAAAGCGTTCGGTGAGCGCCTTCACCTGTTCCGCCTGGGCGAAGCGCGTGCCGATAGTGACCATGCGGCCAATGCCAGCTTCGCGGGCTCGGGCAATGACGTCGGCGATTTCCGCCTCGACATAGTAGTCAAGGTGGCAATGGCTATCCACCAGCATCAGGCAGCCTCGATCTCAATCTTGCGAAATAGCGGGCTTGGCGGCGGCAGGGCGGTGCCACCTGGCAAAGCTGTCGCCAGCGCGGCCAAATCCCGCGCATCTTCCGGCACGGCAAGCTGATCCAGCAAGGCGCCCATGCTGTCGGGCATGAAGGGCTGAAGCGCCGTCGCCGCGCCGCGCAGCACGGAATGAAGGTGCCGCAGCACCGCGGCCATCCGCACCGGATCAGTCTTTTTCAAAGCCCAGGGCGCCTGCGCCGTGATATAGCCATTGGCGGCGCGCACCAGACGGAACACTTCCTCCAGCGCCAGATGGAAGGCTTGGTCTTCCACATGCTTGCCAACCAAGCCGGGCATGGCAGTAAGCGATTCTAGCAGGGCCACATCATCGCCCACCGCCGGCGCAGTTTCCGGCAGC
>CAIMVB010000103.1 GCA_903844785.1 uncultured Rhodospirillales bacterium
GCAGGGTAACGGGCGGCGGGGCTTCAGCGGGTGGGGCGGGTTCCTCCGGCGGGCGGCCTTCCGCAGTGGCGCGCTTGCGGCGCGACCAGCGGGAGAGAAAGCCCTCCCCTTCGCCGCTCATGCGTCCTCCACCCGGCCACGGCGGGCGAGGCCTTCAAGCTCCGCCTTGTCGCGCTTGCGCTTATGGAAGCCGCGTTCGCGGTGATGTTCCGCGACAAAAGCCTCCAAGGCGGCGCGGATGCCAGGGGGTAGCGGCACGGCTTCCATCAGGTCTGAACCCGAGTCGGCGTAGAGATGCGCTTCGCCCGCATCCACCGTCACGGTTTGCAGCTTGAAGCCGGGGGCTTCTTCCACCGGGCGCAGCACCACCCAGATGCTGGGGCTGCTGCTTTCAAGGTTGTGCTTGTAATTATCCGTATCGGTGGGGTGCATCGCCACTTCGGCATTGCCGGCGAAGAACAGCGTCCGTCCGGCTTTTTCGCGCAGCACTGTCCAGGGGGCCAGGGGCGGCGCGTCTTCCAACACCTCCACCGCGCGCCAGGCGAATTCGGCCCATTGGGTCACGCCTGGGCGGCGTTCCACCACCACGCCCACCGGGATGGTGACGGTGCCGGGGATGATCAGGCTCATGCGCCCTTCTCCGCGGTCAGCAATGGCAGGCCGGCCACCAGGTTTTGTGGCTTCATGCGCAGCCTATTCGCCGCATCCATGGCAAGCGCCAGATAGATCGGCTTGCCCGCCACGCGCGGCAGCACGCGCGCGCCATTGGCGAATTCCAGCACGCCAAGCCAAAGGATGCGCGCAAGCCGCGCCTGCGCCACCTTCTTGCCCTGCCAGAGATCATTGGTGATAGAGGTCGCTTCCGTATCCAACCCGATATGCCAGCGCCAATCACGATCTTCGATGGTGGGCACGGCGCGAATGGTTACTTCTTCCCCGAACAGGTGCCGAATGAAGCGGGACAGCGCGCGCGCCAACCCCTGCTGGCCGGGGCGGCCTTCGGCGATATCGAGCGCGAAATCATGCGCATCCGAACGCCCGTGATAGAGATGCCCATTGATGTCCGACAGCACATCAATCTCAACCTCTCGTGGCGGCGCGCCGGCTTCGACCAGCAATTGACCAAGCGCACCAAAGCCACCATCGCGGCCACGCATTTCCAGCACTTCCTCATCCGCCAATAGCAGCGATCCTTGATTGATCGCGGCGCGTTGCGGGCGGAAGAAAAGCTCGGCGGCGCGCAGCGCATAGGGGTCGCCCTCACCTTCCATCGCGGCGCGGGCAACAAGATGCGTCAGCATTTGCAGGAAGATCGGCGGAATGCCGCCAACGTCACCGCGATACAGCGCGAGCCAGGCTTCTTCCAGGCTCGGCGCGGCGCAAACGCGGTCCCGAAAACCCAGAAAATGCCGCCAATTTTCCTGCCCATCCGCATCGGCAAGGCTCGCGATGCGCGCGGCATCAATCGGCTGTTCAGGTGCCGCGAGCAAGGCTTCATGCAGCGCGACTTCAGCCTCGCAGGCTTCAGGCGGCGGCACCAATTCGGGCCGGGCGAGGAAGGCACGCCACAAATCCGGTGTGGCGCGCAGCCTGCCATGCGGCGCGGCCTCACACAGATGATGGCCGGAAGCGACCCAGAAATCGCCGGGGGAGAGCATGGCACTCATGCTTCGCGCTTTCCGATCTTGGTGAGATCCGGACGCAGGATAGGTTCATCCTCATCCTCGCCATGGGACTCCACGCTTGCGAAAACCGGCAGGCTTTCAAAGCTGCAATGTTGTTCAGCGCGCAGATGCAGCGTGCGGAAGCGTTCGCGCTGTTCGCCGCCTTCAATGCTGCGGGTCAAGGCGAGCACCGTGCCAGGCGCGTGGTCACAAAGCTGTTCGGCAAAGGCCAATTCCTCCTGGGCGGCGGCAAGCGCCGCCGCTTCATCCGGCGCGCCATGGGCCTGGCGGATATGGCTGGCAAGCGCGACAAGGGCGGCGGCGCGGTCATCGGCGCTGGCTTCCGCCACCTCGACCAAAGTGGCCCAGCCGAAGCTGCCAAGCCCAAGGAAGCCACCGCGAAACGCCTGCCGGCGCTTGCCGGCCATATGCGCCGGGTCCTCATCCCAGAAGGAAAAGCCGCCAGGCACGGCCCATTCGCCGGCTTCCGCCGCCTGGTCGAAAATCACGGTATCGGACGCATCAAGCCTGAGGGTGCGGGGCAGCCTGGTCATGCCAAAGCCTCGGCCAGAGAAAGGGTTTCGCGGCCCGAGGCACCTTCCAGCACCAGATCGCCACTGGCCGGCACAATGCCGCGACGCGCGCCGGCGCCAAGCTTGGGGTCCAGCCGTGCGAGGTAGCGTTCCGCCAGCGTCTTGAAGCCGCGCCCCTGCCAATCGGCGATGGTCGCCATGAAATGCCGCGCCCAGGCGGCGACCAAAAGCGCGGGGGTCACATCATCATAGCCTTCACCGAGCAGCGAGGTACGATCCGGCGCCTCACCCGGTTCGCCATCGGCATATTCGGCGAAGCGCAGTTCCATCCCGACAACCAGCCAGGGCGGGGTGCCATCCGGCGGGGTATCCGCAGGCAGGCCCAGCCGGGTTTGCCCAACCACGGCGCCATTCAGGCGAAGCCTGCCGGGCCATTCAAAAATCAATGGAATATCGGGCGGGCCATAGGCGCCCAAGGCATCCGCCAGCGCGATACTGGCCGCATGCAGCACAAGCCTTGCCGCGGGTAAGGTTTCTTCCGGTTCCAGCACAATCGCTGCTTCCGCCTGCGCCCAGGACCGCACCCATACCAGCGTGCCCGCGCCCTTTTCCGGGGCAATCGCGCAGGCATGGCTTAGCGCATCGCCACCTTCGCGGAGTGCGATGATCGGTGTGAAAACACTCGGCAATGCGGGTAATTCCTCGGCCACTCTGGCGCCATCCCTCGTCAGCCTGTCAAGGCTGCCATATATGCCGCGCAGGGCGATCTTCACAGCGGGGGGTTAGGGTAAACAATCATGGGCGAGGAAAAGGGGCGGATCGCGCTGGTGTGCAGCTGCGAAGATACCATGCTGCTGGATGGCAAGGCGCTCACGCGCGGCTGCGGCGCTGGCGTTGAAATCCGGGGCGCCGAGCAGCTTTGCCTGGCCCAATTGGATCGGTTTGAGGCGGCTTTGGCGACAGGCCGGCCGCTCACCATCGCCTGCACCGCCCAAGCGCCGCTTTTCACGCAAGAAGCCGAGGCCGCCGGCGCCACCGCCCCGGTTTTCGTCAATATCCGAGAGACCGCCGGCTGGTCCGCCGAAGGCAAGGAAGCCGGGCCGAAAATGGCCGCGCTGATCGCCGCCGCCGCCGAGCCCATGCCGGAAATCCCCCTGGTCAGCCTGGAAAGTGCAGGCATCGCGCTGGTGCTGGGGCGGGATGAAGTGGCGCTGACCGCCGCCGCGAAGCTGCAAGACAAGCTCGATATCACCGTGCTGCTGACGGGGGATGTGCCGGTGGCGCCGCCTCGGCAAGCTACCTTCCCTGTCATGCGCGGGCGGGCGCGAGCGGCCAGCGGTTACCTCGGCGCCTTTGAAGTGTCGGTGGATGGCGCGGCGGCGCCGAGCCCTGCTTCCCGCGCTGCCTATGCCTGGGGCAAGGGCAAGGATGGCGCGATCAGCCGCGCCGATATCATCCTGGATCTGACCGGCGCCGCGCCGCTTTTCCCGGCGCATGAGGTACGTCAAGGGTATCTGCGCGCCGATCCCTCCGAAGCGGCGGCACTGGAACGCGCCATCGCGGCAGCGGGCGAATTGGTCGGCAGTTTCGACAAGCCGCGTTTCGTTGCCTTTGACGGCAAGCTGTGCGCCCATGCCCGCAACAAGCGCGAAGGCTGCACGCGCTGCTTGGATCTCTGCCCAACTGGCGCCATCACGCCGGGTATAGGGCCGCTCAAAGACCAGGTGCTGATCAGCGCGGAGATTTGCGCGGGCTGTGGTGCTTGCGCTGCGGTTTGCCCGACCGGTGCCGCGACCTATGCGCTGCCGCCGACCCAGGCGCTGCTGCGTCGCCTACGACGCTTGTTGCTGACCTATGCCGAAGCGGGTGGCGCGGCGCCGGTGGTGCTATTCCATGATGAAACCCATGGTGAGGCGTTGATTGAGGCGCTCGCCCGGCATGGCGATGGCCTTCCGGCGCGTGTGCTGCCGCTGCGCGTGAACGAGGTTTCATCCCTTGATCTTGCCGTCTTTGCCGGCGCCTTCGCCTGGGGCGCGAGTGCGGTGCGGCTGCTGGCGCCAGCGAAGCGCGGGCATGGCGTGGATGGCGTGTTGCGCAACATTGACTATGCGGAAGCGGTGCTGGCCGGGCTTGGACTGACGGGCACGGCGCCACGTGCTGCGCTGCTGGAAACCGATGATCCTTTTTCGCTCGGCGAGGCTTTGGCCGCGCTGCCCCGCATGGCGCTTGGCTTCGCCCCGGCGCGGTTTGAAGCGCTCGGCAGTCCCCGCGAAATGGCGCAGCAGGGCTTCCGGGCGTTGCGCGAAGCGGCTGCGGCGCGGGTTGCCATGGTGGCGCTGCCGGAAAAGGCACCCTTTGGTCTGGCGCGGGTGGATCAGGCGGGTTGCACGCTCTGCCTTGCCTGCACCAGCGTCTGCCCGACCAGCGCCTTCACCGCCAATCCGGATCAGCCGGAATTGCGCTTTTTGGAAGATGCCTGCGTGCAATGCGGCCTTTGCGCCGCAACCTGCCCGGAGAAGGTGATTGCGTTGGAACCTCGGCTTAACTTCGCGCCGGAAGCCGCGGCGCCGCAGATGGTGAAGGCCGAAGAACCCGCCGCCTGCCCACGCTGCAATAAGCTGTTCGGCACCAAGGCTTCCATCGCACGGGTGAAAGCGAAGCTTTCCGCGCATTGGATGTTCGCCGACCCGGCGCGGCAAGCGCTGCTGGATTTGTGTGAAGATTGCCGCGTTCTGGAAGCGACCAATGGCGGGATTGACCCTTACGCCGGCGCCGCGCGCCCGGTGACGAAAACGACCGAGGATTATCTGCGGGAAGCGGAGAGGGCAAAGCGAGGGGAGAGTTGAGCCTAAAGCCCCGCTGGCAGGCGGGTATTTCCGCCGATTTCGTAAGGTGTGCGCGGCGGTGACATGTCGCCGCGCGGGGCTTCTGGATCATAAGAACCAAGCCTTTCATTCGCGCGGTCCTGGTCCAATTGCTGCTGCAGCGTGGACATGGCGCGTACCGTGCCAGCCTGCCCGGTGGTTGGCAGGTTGGACGACGTTGGCGCCGGGGTGGAGATGGGGCGCGTGGCAGCGGGGCTTGGCGCGGGCGCTTCGGTACAGGCGGCGAGCGCCAAGACCGCGAGCAGAGCCCAGCGCCGGGACGTCACAGCCGGACGCCGGAAGTGGCGTATGCAGTCTCGGCGCTTTGCTGCACCTTTTGGTCCAGATAGAAAGCTGCGCCGATAGCAATGACAATAGCAATGCAGATGCCGCTGATGATGCCGTTCATGGTGTTCTCCCGGAAGACTTAGCCTAGCTCAGTTTATGGCTTCCGGCGGCAGGCTTTGCAAGATTTCTTCCGCCCGCACCAAATCCTCGGGCGCATTGGCGTTGAAGAAGGGGTCATGGGGCGCGGCGGGCCAGGCGGCTTCCGCACAGCCGAAACGCGCCGTCCAACGATCGATCTTGCGCTCACCGGCAAGCAGTGCGGCGCGCAATTCGCCGCGCAGCGCCACGGGCCAAAGGGCGGCGGGCGGGTGGGATTGGCCGCCCGAAGATGCCGCCGCCATGGGCAGGCCCGCTTCTTCCCGCGCTGCATGCAGGCGCGCCACGAAATCCGCTGGAATGAATGGGCAATCCCCGGGGACCGAAGCCACCCAAGCCAGATCAGGCCGATGCGCCGCAGCCCATTCCAGCCCGGCCAGAATCCCCGCTAACGGCCCAAGGTGATCGGGCAGCGGGTCCGCAATCACCGGCAAGCCATAGGCGGCAAAGCGCGCGGGGTCGCCATTCGCGTTCAACGCCAGCGCCGCAACCTGGGGTGCAAAGTGCGCCAGCACATGATCCAGCAAGGGCCGTCCGCCGAGTAGCTTGAGCGGCTTATCGCCACCCCCCATGCGCCGCGCGAGCCCGCCGGCCAGCACAAGCCCCAGCGTTTCAGCCGCCATTGCGTTGGGCTTCCGCGCTATTCTTGCGCCAATGCTTGGCACTTTCTTCTTCAACATAGCGCAGATCAGCATCGAAGATGATGCGATCTTCGCCGGCGAGTGCGACAAAGCGTTTGCCCTTGCAACGCCCGATCAGCATCACACCCGCTTCGCGCGCCAATTCCACGCCCCAGGCGGTGAAGCCGGAACGTGACACCAGAATGGGAATGCCCATGCGCACAGTCTTGATCACCATCTCAGACGTGAGCCGCCCTGTGGTGTAGAAAATCTTGTCGCCTGGCGCTTCCTTGTTGCGGAACATCCAGCCCGCGATTTTGTCCACTGCATTATGCCGCCCGACATCTTCCATATAAACCAGCGGTTCATCTTGCCGGCACAGCGCGCAGCCATGAATGGCGCCGGCTTCCTGATACAGTGTCGGCAATGAATTGATCCGATGCAGCAGGCGATAAAGCCAGGACGTGCGGAGTTCCGCGCGCGGCAATTTCGCTTCCGCGAAACCTTCCATCAAATCGCCGAAGGCCGTGCCCTGAGCGCAACCTGACGTGAGGGTTTTCTTCCGCAGCTTTTCCTCATAATCAGTACGCCGCGCGGTGCGCACAATCACCACGCCAAGATCATCATCATAATCAACCCCAATGACTTCATCATCGGCAAGCAACATGCCCTGATTGAGCAGATAGCCCAGCGCCAAATCTTCCGGGCGGTCACCAATCGTCATCATGGTCACGATTTCCTGACCATTCAGGAAAAGCGTGAGCGGGCGTTCCACTGTGACGCTGGCTTCAATCACCGCGCCGGTATGGTCGCGCCCAGCCACGCGGCGCGTCAGGCGCGGATCGGCGGGGTCGGGGCGGATAATCAGGGTATCGGGCATGGCGGCAAGATGGGCGGGCTGCCGCGCCGGTGCAAGTTTCGGAGGATTTTCAAGCAAACAGCAACCAATTCAGGGTAAGCACAATTTGCCGTGTTTTTTGTCTGATGGCGGCACTGAGGCGCTGAAGGCCGGGCTTGCGCTGATTGATCGCGTCGAGGCCCATCCAGCTGCAGTACCTGGCGGCAAACCACGTATCGAACTGCTTGGTGAATTGACGATGATGTTGAGGTTCGCGTGCGGCGCGCAGAAAAACGACCCTTATCTCAATAGCTTATAGCCTTGAGTGATGAGTTCGGTAAAAGGTGCTGCGGGGACGCGCAAACGACGCAGGCAGTTTGTTAGCGTGGCCATTTGAAGTCTGACCAAAGCCACGGATCTGTCCGCGCGGGTGGCTGTATGATTGCAGTCCGCTCGCGTAGGGCTCTTGGGGGCTCAGGCCTCCTGGTTCAGCCTAATGACCTTCTCGCACCCTCGATGTTGAGCCAATAGCGCGTGTGCCGACGTTCTCC
>CAIMVB010000104.1 GCA_903844785.1 uncultured Rhodospirillales bacterium
GCCATCACCACCGATGGCGAAGAAGTGGAATTGCAGGCCAATCTGGAAATCCCGCAGGAATTACCGCTGATTGCGCAAGCCGGCGCGCAAGGCATCGGGCTGCTCCGCACCGAATTCCTGTTCATGAATCGCGAGGATTTGCCGGATGAGGAAGCGCAATGCGCGGCCTATCGGCAAATTCTGGAAGCCATGGGCCACGATCCGGTGACCATTCGCGTGCTGGATTGGGGTGGGGAGAAGGATATCGCTGCCCTGGCTGAAGGTATTTCGCCGACCCATGCCGGCGCCAATCCGGCGCTTGGGCTGCGCGGCATCAGGCTTTTGCTGCGTCGGCCCGAATTATTGGAAGTGCAATTCGCCGCCATTTTGCGCGTCGCGGCGGAAGTGCCGGATGGGCAGATCAGGCTATTGTTACCGATGGTGACCATTCCGGAAGAAATGAAGCAGGCGCGGGATATTTTTGACCGTGTGGCACGAAGGCTGCGGCGGCGTGGTGACAAGCTGCCAGAAAAATTGCCGCTACTCGGCGCCATGATCGAAACGCCAGGTGCGGCACTGGCGGCGGATGCGATTGCGCTGGAAGCGGATTTCTTTTCGATCGGCAGCAATGATCTGGCGATGTATACACTGGCCGTTGATCGCGGAGATGCAGAAGTTGCGCATCTTTATGACCCGCTGCACCCTGCCGTGCTGCGCCTGATGCAATTCGCGACCGAAGCGGCGCTACGGCTGCGCATGCCGGTTTCGATATGCGGTGAAATGGCGGGCAATCCGCAGCTTATTCCTTTATTGCTTGGGCTTGGGATTCGCAGTTTTTCCATGAATGCATCGGCGATTCCGCGCGTGAAGCAGGCCGTGCGCGGGCTGGATATCGGCGATTGTGCGCGCTTCGCCCGCCGCGTGATGGAACAAAGTGATCCTGCGCGTATCCGCGAATTGGTGGCAGGGTTTGCGGCGGGGGCGGGCGAGAAGGCCTAAGGTGCGTTACAGCGTGAGCACTGCCCGCAGTGCCAGCATTGCCGCTAGCCCCACCAATAGTGCCGGCAGCAAATTGCGCCCGAAGGCCAGGCACACCGCAACACCAACCCCAAGCCCGCCAAGCCGCGCTGCCAGCGGTACATCCGCCAAGGCCCCGGATGGCGCGATGATCGCCAGCATGACAAAGGCCGAAAGTGTTGCCTGCGCAATCGCCGTCGCCCAGGCAATGACCGGATGATCCGCGCCGAGGCCCCCCGCCAGCCACACACCGGCGCTGCGCAGCAAAAGGCAGGCGATTGCGGTCAGGGCGAGGGCGATATCAGCGTTTTCCACGCGCGCGCCCCCAGAAAAACGCGATGGTGCCGCCGATGATTCCCGCCGCTAAAAGCCCCGCCGAGGACGGCAGAATAAATGTCAGCCCCGCCGCCGCGCTGCCGCAGATAATCGCGCGGCGTGGCGCGGGCTTATCCACATCTGCAGCCAGCAGCAGCGCGTAGTAAAGCGGGTTGACGAATAGCAAGGCTGCGCGCGCGTGATCATCCAACATGCCCGCGACGTAAAACCCCGCAAGGGCCGCAAGCCCCGCCACCACCCAGCTAGTCAGCCCGAAACCCAGGAACCAGGCAAGCCGCGCTTGTGCCGCAATTTCAGGAAAGGCGCGCATCGCCGCCGCCCAAGGTGTCACCGCGATGAAGGGAATGGCGGGGATCAGGCGCTTGCGCTCGGTCGTGCCGAATAGTGGCGTGATGGCAATGGCCATGGGCAGGAAGCGCGCATTCACCGCAATGGCGCCCATCACCGCGGGCGCAAGGCCGCCGGCAAAGCCCGTGCTGGCGGCTTGCACCAACACAAGCTGGCCAGGCATGCCGTAAATCGCCCAGCAGGCAACCAGCGCCCAGCCAGGCGGCAACCCCGCTTCGCGCACCGCCGCCCCGAAGGCGAGGAAGGTGGCCGCCATGGCAATACCCGCCGCGCCAATAGCATCCCGCGCGCCAAAAAGCGCCGCGCCGCGCGGGGAGGAAACGACATTCATAGGTGCGCCGTGCTGAGCAATGAAAAACCCTTCATGCGCAAAGCCTGCGTGAGGCGAAGGTGCAAGGCAAGCGGCTTCAGATTTTTACCTCGCCAGCGCCAATCAGCGCTGCTAGGCGCGCCGCGATGGCGGTTTGCTGATTGGCATCCAAGCCCAGCGCGCGATGAATCCCGGCGGCGAGTTCCGCTTCCGTTGTGGCGGGGCGGAGTGCCAAAAGTTTTTGCGCAGCAGCGGCGATTTCGCGCGGCGATACCGATGCCGCGCGGCGGAGATGCGGGCTGGCGTTGCGGCGATCCCGCGCAACAATCGTGCTGCCTTCCGCCAGTAGAAATCCCTGCTCTTCCTTCACGCCATGCAATTGCCGCGCGAGTTGCAGCGCCTGACGCAAAGCATCGCGCGCCGGGGCAGGCAGTACTTCCAGTCCCCATAACAGCCGGATGCGTTCACCAAGGCTTTCAGTGGTGATGGGCGCCTCCACCGCGATGATCTCCGCAAGCAGCCCTGCAAGAGTGGCGAAAGGCACATCGGCGATGGCGGTGGCCTTCGGCACTTCCGGCGCGGCTTCGCGGTAGGGTTCCGCAAGTCCGGTTTCTGGTGCGGGCGCTGCTACTTCAGGCGTGGTGGTGGACGCGGCGCCGAGCAACGCAGCGATACGCGCAGCCTCGGCTTCCGGCCTGCCATACCAGGAAAGCGACCAGGCGCGCGCCAGCTTCCAGCCCATCGCTTGCAGCGCGCTGTCGCGGCCCCTTTCGCGATCACGCGCGCAACGCAGTGCTGCCCAATCGCCGGCATCCGCTTCAATGCCCAGCACGTAATTTCCCGCATCGCGCGCCGCGACATCCAGGAACAGGCCCGCCATGCCAACACGCGGCACGGCTTCCTTGCCAGCGGCTTCAATGGCCTTCCCGATGGCAGCGGCCAAAGGCGCGACCTGGGCTTTTGCAGCAGTCGCGCGTGATGCCTCCCCGGCGGCGGCGAAGGCAAGGAAGGTTTTGAGAGCTTTTTCGCCCCCAGTTTTCCC
>CAIMVB010000105.1 GCA_903844785.1 uncultured Rhodospirillales bacterium
AAATATCGTTCTTCAGCGCTTGCAGGTCGAGCTTCTTGAACGCCTCTGCATAGCTGAAGCCCGCATCCATCGGGTTGGATTTGGCGGATTGCTGGCTCAGAATGCGCAGGTTCAACTGATTGGGCCACCAATCATTATTGGCCCGCGTGGAAAAGCGTGCCGCGGTGGGCTTGCCATGCATCACGGGGCATTTCCCCATGCTTTGATTTCCGTCCATCTCTCTCTCCGCTACTGGCTATGATGCGGGGCAAAGCCAAAACTCGCCCCGGAAACGAAATGCATATGGTCCTGGCGGAGGGCTTGGACAGCCCCCCTAAGGTACCTCGCCTGGGTGACTAAATCAGGGCCACCCAACTGTCCAACACATAATTTCGGATTATTCGATCAATTCATTCGATGATCGGGCGCCCTTAGCTGAGCGTCTGGCCGCCATCCACCACCAGCGTCTGCCCCGTGATCCAGCCAGCCAAGGGCGATGCCAGGAACAGCGCCGCATTGGCCACTTCTTCCGGCGTGCCATAGCGGCCAAAGGGAATGCTGGCCAGGATGCGGCCGTAAAGCGTGGGGTCGGTGGTTTTGCGTTCTTCCCACATGCCGCCAGGGAATTCGATGGAACCGGGGGCGATGGCATTCACCCGGATACCATCCTTGGCAAGGCTAGCCGCCTGGGATGCCGTGTAATTGATGACAAGCGCCTTCACCGCCGCATAGGCCGGCGTGCGCACCGAAGGCCCAAGGCCGGAGATGGAGGTTGTATTCACAATGCACCCCTTGGCCGCGCGCAGATGGGGCAAAGCAGCGCGAGAGGCACGGACGGTCGCCATCACATCCACATCCAGGCTTTTCTGCCAGCCGTCTTCCGTAACGGCCATGCCAAAGCCGGAGGCATTGTTCACCAGGACATCCACACCCCCTAACGCGGCAGCGGCAGCAGCGACCCAGGCTTCAATTTGCGCCTGATTACCCAAATCCGTGGGCAGCGCATGGGCCGTGACGCCATGGGCGGCGATTTCAGCCCGCGTGGCTTCAAGCCCCGCCGCGCCACGCGCGCAGATGGAAACCGCGGCCCCTCCGGCGGCAAATCCTAGCGCAATTGAACGCCCAATGCCGCGGCTGCCGCCCGCGACCAAAACCTTCTTGCCTTTAAAATCGAATGTCATGTGTTCTCTCCTCGCGGGTTGCGACGCTGAGCCTCGATATCCCGGCAAGCCTCACCGCGCCAGCGCCGCCTTCAGCGCATCCAGCACATCATCCATAGCGCGCTGAAAGCCTGGCCCATCCAGATAGCCATCCATGGCGCCGGTACGTTCCAGAAATGTCTTCCAGGCCGGCGCCTGCATGCCCTGACGGAAGCGATCATGCAGGCTGGTGTAGATTTCATCCGGCAGACCGGCGGGCGCATTCAGCCCCTTCATGTTTTCAATCACCACATCAAAGCCCAATTCGCGGAGTGTGGGCACATCGGCGTAGCCCGGAATGCGCTCGGCTGAGGCCACCGCCAGCGGGCGGATTTCACCCGCATTGGCAAGCCCCGCCATTTCTTCCGGAGCGAGTACTGCCAATTCCACCGTATTCGCCATCAACGCCTGCAAGCTTGGTGCGCCGCCCGTGAAGGGCACATGCAGCAATTCGATATTCGCCGCGCGCGACAGCAACACAAACACCGCATGATAAATCGAACCCTGCCCGGAGGAGGCATGTGGGATGGCGCCAGGTGCGCGCTTGGCGGCCTCAATCACGCTTTGCAGATCAGCAAAACGCCCGCCGCGCCGCGCGACAATCAGCAGCGGTTGGCGCGTGATGCGGATGATGGCGCGGAAGGATTTCTTGGGATCATAAGGCAAATCCCGAAAGGCCGGCAGCGCGATGCTTTCACTGCCGCCGCCGACCAGCAGATTGAGCCCATCCGGCGCCATGCCCGCCACTTGCTGCGCGGCAATGGCGCCGCCCGCGCCGGGGCGGTTCATCACCACAATCGGGGTTGGGAAGAAGCGTGAAGAAGCCTCGGCAATCGCGCGCGCCGCCAAATCTGCGCCGCCACCGGGGGCGAAGCCGACAATCAATTGAATGGGCCGCGATGGTTCCCAAGCGCGCGCTGGTGCGGCGCTGCCCAAAGCGGCCAAGCCTGCCGTGCCGCCAATAATGTTTCTGCGTGTTAACATATGCGTTTCCTTCCCGGTTTTCGGGGGCAAGCCTAACTGCTTTCACCCACCTTGCCAGCCACATTCGCGCAACGCACCTTCCATATGCGGCGGCGGCGGTGCTTCGGCCTGCAAGGGCGGTTCAAGCGGCAGCGCAATGGCGCGCGCCAGAAGATGTAGCCCGCCCGCGCCGCCCGCCCCGTAAAGCGGGTCTCCCAAAATCGGCCAGCCCATCGCCGCGCAATGCACGCGCAATTGATGCGTCCGCCCGGTTTGCGGCGCCAATTCCAGCCAGGCCAGGCCAGCACCACGCCCAAGGCAGCGCCAGCGGGTGAGCGATGCCAGCCCATCCGCATGCGCTTCCATGCGCCAACCCTTTTCACGCGTGCTGATCTTGCGGATGGGCAAGGCGATCTCCCCCGCATCCTCCGCCGGCCCCCCCTGCGCCACGGCCCAATAGGTTTTCGCTGCCAGCCCCTTGGCGAAAAGCCCGCCCAAAGCGGCGAGTGCCGGCTTGGTCCGCCCCAGCACCAGGCAGCCCGCCGTATCCTGATCCAACCGATGCGCCGGCTGCGGCAGATGGCGCCTTCCCATTTGCAAAGCGGGCAGCCAATCTTCCACCGAAGCACCGCCGCGCGGGCCGCGATGTGTCGCAAGCCCCGCCGGTTTGTTCAGCACCAGCGCATCATCGCGCAGCAGCAGGATACGCGCGGCAATCTCACTTGGCACTTGGCCAAGCCGGTCCTGCCGTGACAGGCTTCCCCCCATCATGGCCCCTCCCCCTGCCCCGCCGCGTGTTGTCTGCCTTGGCAATGTCGTCGCCGATCATGTGTTTCGGGTGGAGGATATACCCCAACCGCCCGCGAAAATCGCCGCCCGATCCTATGCGCTGAATGCCGGCGGCATGGCGGCAAATGCGGCCATTGCGGTGACGCGCCTGGGAGGCCGGGCGGATTTCTGGGGCCGGGTGGGAGATGACCTGAACGCGCCCTTGCTGGCCGCCGCCCTGGAAGCGGATGGCGTCAATACTGCGGGCCTCCGGCGCATGCCGGGCGGGCGGAGCCCCGTTTCCGCCGTACTGGTGGACCGCCATGGCGAACGCACCATCATCGGCTTTCGCGGCGCTGATCTTGGCACCGATCCCGCTTGGCTGCCGCTACAAACCCTGGCTGGCGCCGGCGCGCTTTGTTGCGATCCGCGTTGGCCCGAAGGTGTCGCGGCAGCAGCTGCCGAGGCGCGGCGGCTTGGCATCCCCGTCGTATTGGATGGCGAGAAAAGCGAAACACGCATTCTGGTGGATTTGGTGCCGCGCGTGGATCACGCGATTTTCTCGGTGACAGGCTTGCAAAATTTCGCGCCTGGTTGCGCGCCGGAAGAAGGCCTGCGCCGCGCCTTGGCGTTAGGCCCTGTGCAACTCGCCGCCGTCACGCGCGGGGAGAAAGGCACGCTCTGGCTCGCGCCCGGCATGGCCGCGCCGCAGGAAATTCCGGCCTTCCCGGTGGAGGCCACCAATACCACCGGTGCAGGCGATGTGTTCCACGGCGCTTATGCTTTGGCGATTGCGGAAGGGATGGGGGCGGAAGCAGCGTTGCGCTTCGCCTCAGCCGCCGGGGCGCTCCGCGCACGCGATGGCACCACGCCGTATCGGCCAATGGTGGAAGCGATGCTGGCGGGCGTTTAAGCCCTTACCCCTTCGCCCAGC
Source organism: uncultured Rhodospirillales bacterium (assembly GCA_903844785.1). Classification (GTDB taxonomy): domain Bacteria; phylum Pseudomonadota; class Alphaproteobacteria; order Acetobacterales; family Acetobacteraceae; genus Neoroseomonas. Next base: position 3,844 of record CAIMVB010000105.1, read on the forward strand.
CAATCGCCGCACGCGCCAGGCCATCAATCGTATCCGCCACCGGAAAAGGCAGCGCCGGACCGGCGGAGATACCAAGAGGAATTTCCGTACACCCCAGCACCACGGCCCGCGCGCCACGCGCCATCAGGCTGCGCGCAACCTCGGCCAAAGGTTCATAGGATTCAACAAGCTTATTCGCCTTCACCGCCGTGATCGCTGGCGTGACGCGGCTTTGCATTTCTTCATCGCTCGGCGTCAAGCATTCATAGCCAAGCCCATCTAGCCTTTGCTGATAGAGCCGCATGGCAAGCGTGCCCGCGGTGCCCATCACGCCAATGCGCCCGTCCGCCACGCCAAGGCGGCGCAATTCGGCGCCCGCTGCGTCAACGATATGCAAAATGGGCAGGCTAGTCGCCGCGCTCATCCCATCAAACCAGCCATGCGCGGTATTGCAGGGAATGGCGATGGCGCCGCAGCCGGCGGCTTCAAGCCCGCGAATGCCGCGGACCAGCGCGGGCAAGGGGTCTTCCCCGCCCGCGACGCGCGCCGCGGTGCGATCCGGCACGCGCGGGTCGGACCAAAGGATGGTCGGGATATGATCCTGATCACGCTCAGCCGGGGTCAGCAGTGTCAGGCGCTGCATGAAACATGCACTCGCCAGCGGTCCCATGCCGCCCAAAACGCCCAGGATTCGAGCATCCGCCATCGCAACCCACCCTTTCTCAGCCGTCCCAAGGGGTGACGCGCAACCCATCCGCCTTTATGCCATGACCGTTGAGGACGGCACAGGCCGCACAGGAAAAGAAATGAATTATCTGAATGATCCGCTTTGGCTCGGCGCGCTGGCCTTGGCCATGGCGGCGACGGGCCTGGTTTCCGGCACGCTGGCGGGGTTGCTGGGTGTGGGTGGTGGGATTGTGATTGTGCCGCTGCTGTTCAATGTTTTTCCGCTGTTCGGCATTCCTGAGGCGGTCCAGATGAAAGTGGCGGTGGCGACATCGCTTGCCACCATCATCCCGACCTCTATCCAATCAGCGCGCAAGCATCGCGCCACCGGGGTTATGGACCAGGCTTTAGTGCGCTCCATTTGGCCGAGCATGTTGGCCGGTGTGGTGGTTGGCACGCTGCTCGCGGTTTACGTGCGGGGCGAAGGGCAAACCGCCGTGTTCGCGCTGGTCGCTTTGCTGGTCGCCTTCAACATGGGCTTCACCGGGCTTGACTTCAAACTGGCGGATCGCGTGCCGGACGGCGCGCCGCGCGCCGCACTTGGGCTTGGCATTGGCTCAGTCAGCGCCATGATGGGCATTGGCGGCGGCACACTTGGGGTGCCTTTGCTATCCCTGCTTGGCTATCCGATCCGCGCGGCGGTTGCGACCGCATCGGCCTTTGGCGTGATCATCGCCATCCCAGCCACCATCGGCCTGATCTGGGGTGGTTGGAGCGATCCGCGCGTGCCGCCCTTCTCAGTCGGCTATGTCAGCCTGATCGGCTTTGCACTGATTGCGCCAACATCCATCATCGCGACCCCTTGGGGCGTGAAACTTGCGCATAGCATCCCGCCCTTGCTGCTGAAGCGCGCCTTTGCGGTGTTTCTGGCGATTACAAGTGCGCGGATGTTTTGGACTATCTTCTCCTGAAGCAGGTGTCAGGGCGCGGCGCGAAACTCCGCCGCCCGATACCCCTGCGCGAATAACAGCGCGCGCAAATCGGCGTGATCCACCCGCGCCCGCGCCGCTGCCGCCACCACGGGCTTGGCCTTGAAGGCAACGCCAAGCCCTGCCGCGCCCAGCATATCAAGGTCATTGGCGCCATCGCCCACGGCGAGTGTCTCGGCCAGATCGAGCCCTTCTTCCCCCGCCAGCCGCTTCAGCGTAACCAGCTTGGCGTTGCGGCCCAGGATGGGGTCTCCCACCTGGCCGGTCAGCCTGCCTGCTTCATGCAGCAGGGTATTGGAATGATGTTCATGGAAGCCGAGCTTTTCCGCCACGCGCCCGGTGAAGAAGGTGAAGCCGCCGGAAACCAGGGCGCAGCGTGCGCCATGGGCGCGCATGGTCGCGACCAATTCCTCGGCGCCCGGCATCAATTCCGTTGTCGCCCAGGTGCGTTCCAGCGCTTCCAGGCCAAGCCCATTCAGCATGCCAACGCGCTCCCGCAGCGCGCCTTCAAAATCCAATTCGCCATTCATGGCGCGGCGCGTGATGGCGGAGATTTCTTCCTTGAGCCCCGCCTCGCCGGCCAATTCATCCAAGGTTTCGCTGGTGACCATGGTGCTATCCATATCGGCAATCAGCAGGCGCTTCCGCCGGCCGATCACGTCCTGCGCGATGGCATCCACCGGTTGGCCCGCCAAGGCATCTCGCACCGCGCGATCCGCAACATCCAGCGGCAAGCCGCCAAAGGGCAGATCGGCGGCTTCGGCTTCAGAGAGAGGCTGCATCGCGCCGGCCTCCCCACCCGCCGCGCGCAGCGCAGCAGCAGCCTTGGCCAAATGATCCGGGGAAAGCGCGCCGCGCGGGGCGATCAGGGTCAAAACCTTTTCCATATCCGGCCTATGCCCGCGCCATGAACAAGGATCAACCTCAAGCGTCCGATCTGCGGAGGTCGAATGACCGGAGCAGTGAATCGGCCGCTTCAAACCAAGCCCCCGATCTGCGGAGGTCGAATGACCGAAGCAGTGAATCGGCCGCTCCAAACCAAGCTTCCGATCTGCGGAGGTCGAATGACCGAAGCAGTGAATCGGCCGCT
>CAIMVB010000106.1 GCA_903844785.1 uncultured Rhodospirillales bacterium
AATGTTGATCAGGCGCTGAAGGCGCTCAAGAAGAAATTGCAGCGTGAAGGCGTCTTCCGTGAAATGAAGATCCGCCGCCACTATGAAAAGCCGTCCGAGCGCCGCGCCCGCGAAGCCGCGGAAGCTGTGCGCCGCGCCCGCAAGGTGGAACGCAAGCGGATCGAACGCGAAGGCTTCTGATTGCCCCCTTTTCAAGGTGGTTGATGGCAATCCGCGGCACGGGGCAACCCGTGGACCGCGGTTTTGCATTTCAGGGCTTCAGGCGTGCCGCCAGCCTGCGGGCCAGAACATAGCCGAAAACCCCACCCAAAGGTGCGGCCGGCAAGGCCAAAAGCCAACCGGCATGGGACCCCGCCACAACTAAGGCGAGCCCCGCATAAAGGAGCAAGCCGCCCACTAGGCTGCCTACCACACCGGCCGTCAGGCCAAGGACCAGGATTTCTTCTCGTGTCACGCTCATGCCTTTGGGGATGGGGCCGGGCGCGCGGTTTGACAAGCCCTGGGCGCCGGAATATCAGGCGCCCTTCTTCCGGGAATGTGGACGGGCCTTCGGGGTCCGCGCCCGCCTTTGCCATCCGGCCAGGGACTACCGGGACAACAGCCCTGATGGGCATAGCAAGAAAGGCCATCGCATCTGCGATGGAAGTTGCGCATGACGAAGCGCGCTGAAAGTAAATACAAAATCAATCGCCGCCTTGGCGTGAACCTGTGGGGCCGTGCGAAATCCCCGGTTGCCAAGCGCGAATATGGCCCCGGTCAGCATGGCCAGCGCCGCAAGCAGAAGCCGACCGATTTCGGCGTGCAGCTGATGGCGAAGCAGAAGCTGAAGGGCTATTACGGCAATATCGGCGAAAAGCAGTTCCGCAAATATTATGAAGAAGCCGTGCGCCGTAAGGGCGACACTTCTGAAAACCTGGTGGAATTGCTGGAACGCCGCCTGGATGCCGTGATCTATCGCATGAAGCTGGCGGTCACCCCCTTCGCGGCGCGCCAATTCGTCAATCACGGCCATGTGCTGATCAATGGCAAGCGCCTGAACATTCCGTCCTATTCTGTGAAGAATGGCGATGTGATCGAAGTGAAGGAAAAGTCGAAGCAGCTGACCGCTGTGCTCGATGCCACACAGAGCGCGGAACGCGATGTGCCGGAATATCTGGAAATTGATCACCGCGCGATGAAGGGCAAGTTCCTGCGCGCACCGAAGCTTTCCGATGTGCCCTATCCGGTGCAGATGGAACCGAATCTGGTGGTCGAATTCTACAGCCGCTGATTGGCTTTTATTGCCTCAAATTGCATGGCCGGTGCCTTCGGGCGCCGGCTTTTTTATTGGCGGGTCAAGGTATCACTTGGCCCGGCGCTGCGCCCGCCAATCCCAGGGCATTTCAAAGCTTCCTTCCCAAAGCCCTTTTTTCGTACTGCGCGCGCGTTCTTCATCGGCCGCGTAATCAAGCGAAAAGCGCCGGAAGGCGACAGCCCAGCCATTCGCCACCATCCAGCGGGACAAATCTTCCGCCCCCTTTCGGCATATGGCGATAAATCGCCCATGCCGATCCCTATCCAGCAGGCGGCATCCAATCGGCGTGGTGCCGATATGCTCGGCCAGCATTTGGGACGCATGCTGGCCGCAACGCCACGCAACGCGCCTGGATGAAAGGCATTCCTGGCTGCTTTCCGGCGCATCAATGCCGTGCAGGCGTATGCGCTGGCCTTGGATGTCGATCGTGTCGCCATCGATCACGCGCGCGACGCCCAGAATTTCCCCTTGCACCAATGCCTGCGCCGCAGCCGGCAGGAAAAGCCCGAGCAGGCATAAGGCAAGCCAAACCATTCTGGATTGGCCCGCGACTCCCACACCTTCGCGTCGGCGGTTAAACCAGCAAAACCAGCGCAGCGGATATTGAAAAAATAGTAAATTCAGGAAGAAGTTCTTTAATAAAACCATTACACATTAGTATATCCAGTCGAATTCCGACCACTACGCCATATTTATGATGATTTTATTTATTTAACTGATTTATTTATTATTAAATAAAATAAAGACCTGCTTCGGCAGAATAATGCTCCCCGCCCGCTTGCCGCTTCACCCTTGCTGATCGCCCCAAAGAATGCGGCCAGGCAGAATTCCAAAACGCCCGCTTGGGTCTTTGCCTCAGCTCTGTGACCGTACTTGCAGGGCCCCATGAGGCACTGCAAGCTGCACGCATCTTCAGGAAACGAACGGGAAAAACATGGCTTACACCACGACGCGCCGCGCAACCCTCGCGGCTCTCGCTGCAACGCCCCTGCTGCCTTTGCCGCTGAAGGCGCAAGCCCCCTTCCCTGACCGCGCCATCCGGCTGATTGTGCCCTTCGCCCCGGGCGGGAATTCGGATCTCACCGCACGCGCCTGCGCGCCCGCCATGTCAGCCAAGCTTGGCCAGCCAGTTGTGGTGGAAAACCGCGCAGGCGCAGGCGGCAGCGTTGCGGCCCAGCAAGTCGCCCGCGTGCGGCCAGATGGCTATACCATTCTGCTTGGATCGAATGGGCCGCTCACCATCAACCCTTCAGTCCAGGCCAATCTTGGCTATGACCCGCTGCGCGACTTCACCCCGATGGGGCTTTTCGTGCGCACGCCCATGGTGATTGCGGTGCATCGCAGCATCCCCGTCCAATCGGTCGCGGAATTGATAGCCTATTCCAAGGCAAATCCCGGGAAATTGGGCTTCGGTTCGTCTGGTATTGCCAGCACAGCGCATCTCTCGCTTGAGATGTTCAACGCCGCCACCGGGGCGGGCATCACCCATATCCCTTATGGCAGCGGCGGCGCCCTGACACCTGACCTGATCTCGGGCACCATTTCCGGCGCGATCACGGAAATTTCCACCGCGCTGCCGCTACACCGCGAAGGAACGGTTCGGATTCTGGCTGTGGCGGCATCAGCCCGCTTGCCGCAAGCGCCTGAACTGCCCACCGCGACCGAGGCCGGCGTGGCCGGTTACGAAGCCGCCGCCTTTGTCGGCATTGTGGCGCCGACAGGCATTCCGGATAACGTGGCAAAGGCGCTTGGCGAAGCTGTGGCCGCCGCCGTCGCCGATCCCGCTGTTCGCGCCCGGCTTGAGGGTATGGGAAGCCTGATGGCCAGCGCGACGGAGGCCACACCGGCGGGCTTCGCTGGCTTTCTGCAACGCGAAACCGCCTGGACCCGTACCGCGGCGGAACGCGCAGGGCTGCGCGCAGGCTGAGCAGTTGAAGGGCAGGTCTCTGCCCTTCCCGCTCTGACAGCGGCCCCGGCAGTTGGTTGTGATCAGGATTAAACGAGGGGCCGCGTTAACGGACAGATTATTGCGATCAGGCTGGGATCAGTTGCTGCCCTGCCATTAAACATGGCCCTGCCTTCTGAGATGCCATTATCGCCGAGCGTGCCGGCAGGATGCGCCGCAAATGTTGCCTTACAAACGGGATATTTGCTCACGCGGGTGCATGGCATTTCATCTACCAGCGACATGGATGGCAATGCAGCAACCGCAAGAAATACCAAGGCAATTATTTTGAAGAAGGCCTTTTGCAAGAAACACCGCCAGTTGTTTGACGTGCAATCTTGGCCACTGCCAACGCCGCGTATTCGACACCGAAAATCCCTGCATGCCCCCAAGCCATATGTGAGACCAAATCGCGCCAGCGGCGGGGATATGGGGGTCCTTAGGGTAGCCCCCTCATTTCAAGATAACCCAGGATGAATACGAATAAGCTTCATGGCCATCATCCTTACCTGTGTTTTCATCTGAAGGACGCGAAAACTGATCAGGATGCCGCCTGACCCGATTCAATAATTACTTCAGATGACCAAAAAATAACGAAAATTATTTCTACATTCATCGACCCGTTTTCGCACCAATAAATTAAAAATAAACCGATATACTTAATGTCATGGACAAATCTGCATTGTTCATCATAACATTTACCTGATTTTATGATCAAAGCTTCCGCCACAGGGGAAAATCCGTTGAAAAAATTCACCGTTCTTGCGCTTTTGCTGCTCACAGTAGGTTTGTCTGGTTGCGCGGCCCCTGTTGTTGAAGGCGCCATGCAGGCGAGGGATTCTCTCCGCCGTGATGGCCTGGAACAGGCCGCCGCCCAAGGTAACGCGAAAGCGCAATATGACCTGGGTGACACCTATTGTTGCGCCATCACGGGCCAGACGGACAGCGCCGTATCAGCCTATGACAATGAGAAGGCGACCTATTGGATGTGCAAGGCGGCGCAGCAGGATTATGCCCCGGCCGCCTATCGCCTGGCCCGCATTTATACCGGCGATGTCGTGAGCGGCGTGCGTATCCTAAGGCGTTCCGCCCAAATGATCTCTACGCCACAAAAGGATAATGCCGTTGCATTAATGTGGGCGCGTCGCGCCGCTGCCCAAAACGAGTCTGGCGCCAGCGATCTAGCGCGCGACATTTCCAGAAGGGCAACATCGGCGGAACTCAGGCGCGCCAATCAGCTCGCCTCTGACTGGCAATCCGCGCCTTGCACCTGGTCGCAAGTATTCGCCGCTGCGCGCTGAACAAGGTGGCCGGGCGCAAGCCCGGCACCACCCTGACCCGCGCTGTGTTGCGGGCTTCCTTGCTTGTCATCGCCGTCCAGAACCACGGCATAGGTTACGCGCGCGGTTGAACTTGCGCCCAGGTATATCGAACGAAGCTTCCTCCGCTTGCCAAGTACAGCCCTATGGCTTCTAGTTTTTTCAGCAAGCTTCATGACGTTCGACAAGCTGACTGAGCTAAACATCCGCGATCGCCTCAACTGGCTGTTGTGCGATGCCTAGGCTTGGTCAGCTGAGTGGTGCCGCCACAAGGGGAAAGACATGACGGAAGACATCGGCGCCTTCGTGCCCGGCCCACGCGTCCGCATTGAGGGTCGGTCAGGCGGACCTCTTGCCGGCCTTACCTTTGCCGCCAAGGACCTTTTCGATGTTGCTGGTGTGCCGACTGGCGGCGGCAATCATGACTGGCCCACGGGACGCCCGCTGCCGACACGGCACGCCTGGGCGGTGCAGACGCTACTGGACGGCGGCGCAACGCTCATCGGCAAGACGATCACCGACGAGGTATCTCTCGGCATCTTGGGCGAAAACGCCTTTGACGGCACGCCGGTCAATGTGCGCGCCCCCGGCCGCGTACCCGGCGGCTCCTCCTCAGGCTCCGCGGCTGCCGTTGCCGCTGGCCTATGCGATACCTCGCTTGGTACCGACACCGGCGGTTCGGTGCGCGTGCCGGCAAGCTTTTGCGGCCTCTATGGAATCCGACCAACGCATGGGCGGCTCGATGTCACCGGCATGCTGCCGCAGGCGCCAACATCGGACACGACCGGGTGGTTCGCGCGCGACGCGGCAACCTTTACTCGCGTCTCGTCTGTGCTCCTGCAGGAACAGATCCCAAACACGCTGCCGACCCGATTGGTGATCGCGGTCGATGCCTTCGGCTTCGCCGATGCGCCCGTTGCTGCAGCACTGCAGCCGATGGTTGCGCGCCTCGCTGCGCTCATTGGGTCGAGCCGTGAAGAAGTGATGGCACCGCAAGGCCTATCGGTCTGGGCGCGCGCCCAGCGCACGCTGCAGCCAGTTGAGGCCTACAACACCTTCAAGGACTGGCTTGACGAACGCAATCCGCGCTTTGCCTTTTCCGTGGCGCGCGCATTGGTCATGGGTTCTATGACACCCGAGAGCGAGCGCGGCTGGGCCAATCTGATGCGCCAGGAAGCAAGGGGCCGCATGGCGTGGCTGTTGCCGCCTGGCACAATTCTCTGCCTGCCGACCACGCCTTTCCCGGCGCCGCTTAAGGGGCAGCGCCTGTCGATGCTCGATCCGCTGCGTGATCGCATCACCTGCCTCTGCGCGCAGGGCGGGCTGGCTGGGCATCCGCAAGTCAATCTGCCGGGCGCCACGGTAGATGGGCTGCCGGTGGGTCTTTCAATCATTGGCCCGCGCGGCAGTGATGCCACACTCATCGCGGTGGCCCGGGCGCTAGAGGAGCAAGCGTGAGCAACGACCGTACCCTCAATATTCCCGAAGTTGTCGAGGAAATTCGCGACCTTTTCGAACGCTATGAACAGGCGCTGATCGATAAGAATGTCGAGGTGCTGGACGGCACCTTCTGGGACAGCCCGCACACCATCCGGCTGGCGAATTACGAACACGGTTACGGCTTTGATCGCATCCACGCGCACCGTGTGGCCCGCCCGCCAGGGCCGGGCAGCAAGGAGACACGTCTGCGGCTCGACATCGTCACCATCGGCCGCGACGTTGCTACCGTGACCCTGGTCTATAAGGTGCGCGGTCAGAACATGATCGGCCGCCAGATGCAGACCTGGGTCCGCTTCCCAGAATTCGGCTGGAAGGTCGTAGCCGCGCATGTGTCGATGATCGACCGGGATCCGACCCTTTAGGTTCGTATGATCGCCATTCAGCTCGCCACCAACTGGCAATCCGCGCCTTGCAGCTGGTCGCAAGTATTCGCCGCGGCGCGCTGAACAAGGTGGCCGGGCGCAAGCCCGGCACCACCCTGACCCGCGCTGTGTTGCGGGCTTCCTTGCTTGTCATGGCTGTCCAGAACCACGGCCTAGGTCACGCGCGCGGTTGAACTTGCGCCCCGGTATTTGGCTCTCGCCATTGCGCGCTGACGCTTGGCCGCCGCTTGATGCCGGCGCCGGTAACGCGCCAAGCAATTCCAAAAATTCGAGCGATATTGTCAGGCGAGTTCTAAGTAGAAATATCGTCATTTTTCTACATATTATTAAGAAATGAACATTATATAGTATTACTTCATTGGCTATATTATGCAAAAATCCTTTGGATCAAAATTTTTGAGTATGAGGATAACATGGGTTCTGGTTACGAAATTGCCTACAATGGTGGTCTGGGCGACGATCTGACTGGCAAGCTGATAGTTTATTTAGATTCAGAACCAAATCCGATGACAGATGAAGCGTGGGCGACTTACGAGCCGCCAGCAGGCTATAGTCTGAATACGCCACGGTCGACTTGTTTTGATGTACTTGAACTCCTGGGCAGCCCAGATGTACCCACGGGCGAATACACATCCCTCACCACCTCGGATAATTACACTTGGATCAGCGTGGCAGCGCTTGCCCGAAGCATTTATCCCTATGTTCCCATTACCGTTGATGGCGTTACACTAACGCCGCAACAAATTGCATACTCTTTGACGACGCCCCCTGAGGGGGTCGTGATTGTCGATAGCAATGACAAGAACCATGCGAACATTCACTGGGGTCTCCATGGCCCCAATGCCGCGAATGCCCATCTTCAGTACTTTGTCATGGATCCCTGGGATAACACATACATTCTGAAATCCGTCAATTCACAATACAATACGCCAGAGAAATTTGCCGACGCCTTTCAGAAAGCAGTGTTACCAAACGGCTGGACAAAACTGACGCCAGCTTATTTTGATGAAGATGTGACCTACACGCCTATTTACAGTGGAACTGATGACAGCGTGGCACATGCCAATGAATTTCGTGATAGTGCTGACAGTGCCTGGACACAAACCGGGTGGGGCAGCGCCGGTATCACACTGAACGCCATGACCGCAGGTGGCCTGCCCATCTGGGGCTGCCCACGCGGTGGACGCCTTTTGGGCAATACTGAAGACAACCTCATTTATGGAGGCCAGGGCAACGACACCATTTTCAGTCTTGCTGGCAATGATACCGTCTATGGTGGCAGAGGTTCAGATTCTTTGCTTGGCGGCAGTGGTGACGAATTTTTCGACGGAAATGAAGGACTTGATTCGATTATCCTTGATGGTGACTTGGAAGATTTTGCCATCATCCAAACCGTAGACGGGACTATTCGCGTCACCGGATCGGAAGATGAATTCACACTTCTCAATGTTGAACGCCTTGAATTCGCAAATGGCGTTCTTGGTTACGATATTGATGGCAATGCCGGCCAAGCCTATCGATTATACCAAGCCGCTTTGGGACGCGCGCCGGATACTGAGGGGCTTGGCTACTGGATCGACGATCTCGATCAGAGCGTTGGTGAGATCGTGTGGCTGGCAGAGAATTTTTTATATTCAGACGAATTCACTCAGCGATTTGGCGATGCCAGCCTGAAAAATGATCTGGAACTGCTGTATTCATTCTATGATATTGCCTTTGATCGAGCACCAGACGAGGCCGGTTTGAACTACTGGCTCGATCAATTATCGGAAGGCATGTCGCGCGAAAAAGTTCTCGCGTCGTTTTCCGAAAGCACCGAAAATAACGGGAACCTGTCAGTCGCGATGGATGCTGGCATCTGGTTTGTATGAAGCTATCGACAAACCGGCACTTCAAATCGCGCCATCGCGAAATGGGGCATCCTTGCACAATATCGGGAATGCGGTTCATCGGCAGTCAGGGCGGGATGGCGTGTCGGCCAAGGCCCCCTGGTCTGCCTGCAAAGTAATGATCATGCCGACGATAGAAGGTCCGTCGCGGGATGCCGAGGCCAGCCACTATATGCAGTTCGCTGCTGACCGCGCATCAACTGCAGGCTGAGATGATCTGCCTCAGCACTTAGCAAAGACATTTTGCGGGCTGAGTTGTGGGCTGAAGATGGATCTAAAAGGAAGATTTGTATTTTAAAGTTGAATGAATTCTTTAAATGGCGGAGGGAATGTCTGCAGAAGTAGAGCCTCAGCCCGGCCTAGAGCGTCTCAAATTATACTGAATTTATTGATTTTTATGCGTGCTTCTGTCTCGTTGTGACTCTCCTGATTCCTCTCGATCTCAAATTAAAACGGGGGTAGAAACGTGGGTAGAACAAAGGATCACCCATGGGAAAGCTTACCCCCATTACCATCAAGGCCGCGCGCCATGACCCGACCAAAGGCAAGTCACCGCAGCTATTTCCGGACGGGCAGAACCTCTACCTCCAGGTGTCGGCCACCGGCACCAAGTCCTGGCTCTTCCGTTACTCCCGCCAGGGCAAGGAGCGCGCCATGGGTCTCGGCGCCTTTGGCAGCCCGCCCGCTGGCATACCCCTGGCCGAAGCCCGCCAACTGGCCGCCGCCGCTCGCGCCATCATTGCCAAGGGCCTGGACCCCATCGACGAACGAAAGCAGCAGCAAGCCGCAGCCCAGGCCGCCGCCCTCCAGCGTCAGCAGAACACCTTCGAAGCCATTGCCCGCGACTACTTTCAGCGCCAGCGGCCAGGCTTAAAAAGCCAGAAGCACGCCGACCAATGGATCAGCACCCTTGAACGGCATGCCTTCCCCATTATCGGCCACGAGCCGGTCGCCACCATCGACAACACGCACGTCTTGGCGGTGCTGAATCCCATCTGGCCACGCATCCCCGAAACCGCCCAGCGGGTGCGCCAGCGCATCGAAGCCGTCCTGAACCATGCCCGCGCCCAGGGCCTCCGCCCCAGCCAACTCGCCAACCCCGCCGCCTGGAAGGGCAATCTGGACGCGACCCTACCGGCCCGCCGTCGCATAAGCCCCGTCGAACACCGCTCAGCACTGCCCTGGCAACAGATGCCCGCCTTCATGGAGGCGCTCGCAACGCGTGAAGGCATCGGCGCCAAGGCGCTCGCCTTCATCATTTTAACAGCAAGCCGCACGGGCGCGGTTCGTCTGATGCGCTGGAATGAAATAGACCTTGCAGCCCGGGTCTGGACGGCGCCTGCGCAAAACATGAAGGCAAAAAAAGCACATCGTACGCCCTTGCCTCAGGCCGTTATCGACCTGCTTCTGGCGGTGCAGCCGCTGGCGCGCTCACCAGGGGAGCTAGTCTTTCCAAGCCCCAAAACCCGCCGCTCTCTTTCCGACATGACCCTATCAATGATGGTGCGCGGCATGGCCACCGACAAGCTGCCCGATGACGCGCCGCCCCGCTGGAAGGGCATTGATGGCCGGGCCATTGTTCCGCATGGCTTTCGCTCCACCTTCAAGGATTGGAGCATGGCGCAAGGATGGCAAGACGACCTTTCCGAAAAGGCGCTAGCCCACACGGACAAGAATGCCGTGCGTGCCGCCTACGCGCGTGATGACCTGCTGGATCAGCGCCGACCCCTCATGAATGCCTGGGCCGCGTACTGTTTGCCCGCAATCTGAATGCTCGAGATGTGACGCGCCCAGTGCAAAGCTGCCCTTCATGGCTTTAAGATTTTTGAAACGGCGCTAGCCTCGCGTCCTGATGCAGCGGGAAACAACACATGAGCGCAGCCGCCCCCGAACGAAACATCCCAATCTCGGCCACTTGGCTGTCTTTGGGTCAAGCCCTGGCCTGGGTGGCCTTTCAGTCAACCGAAACAGATTGGAATGAGAAATTCTATTTCGGCGCTGCCGCTTGGCCCTTCGCCACCCCGGCTGAGGTAATGGAGTGGCTCAAGGACGTCGAAGCATATGGCGACCCATGGGATGCACGCCCTGCCATCTTTTACGGGAGCTTGCCCGGTTACCTCGTCCAGCACGCAGCACAACCGGGTACCGAAGATGCTTACAAGCAGGCCGCAAAAACTATGCGCACCAAGCTGACCGATGAATGGGATCGCGTCACGGAGCAATACGCCTCAATACGCGATGCTTCTGAGAGCCTGCGCCGCGCCCTGGCCAAAAATGACGGCACCATCAAAGCCTTTGGCTGGCGCGGGGATGCCCCTTCCGCTGACGAGCCGCGCAGCACTGATTTCCCCCGCATCCAAATCCCAGCGGGCGTATGCGCCGGGCCGATCACCGTCTCTCCATATGGGCTGCTGCCCTTCGTCCCCGGCGATTTGATTGACGATGGCTGGACCACCCTGTGGCATGGTGTCTTGATCCAAAAGGATGAACTTCTGGCTCGGTGGCCGTCACCTAATGAGAATACAAACCCGCCTATCTTTCAGCAGCAAGCGCCAACGCCCCGGGCGAAGGACCAAGGCGGTCGATCCAGGCATAAGCAATTCATTCCATTCGTTCGGGAGATGGTCCGACGCGCCAACTCAATCGATGGCCTCGGCGAAGACCGTGATGAGTTCAAAAAAGAAATGCTCGATTGGGTCCTGGGTCTCGCTGACGCTGACACGCCCAGCGACACCAGCGTTTCGGATTGGATAAAGGAATTATGGCCATCCCCCGAAGCGGCGCCGGAAACCTCTTCCAAAAAGCCCGGAAACTAGGGTTTCTGCGGTTTCCGTGTGCCTGCCGGGTTTCCGCGTGCAGTGTGCCAAATCATGTGATTGATGACTGATCGTGCTCAAACCCATGGAGAAATTCATGCACGATCTCACAAACGACCGCAGATGCCTGCGTAACAAAAACTTTCCCGAACAGGGGCCAATCTCCGCGCAGCGGCATCCTGATCCGCTTCTTACCGCGCGGGAAGCAGCGGCTTACCGGCGCCAGGGGCTTTCAACTTTCTGGCGGCATGTGAAGCAGGGGCTGGTACCCAAGCCCATCTACCTCACGCCCACCTCGCCGCGCTGGCATCTGTCGGACTTGTGCCCGACCCGCACGCAGCAGGGGAGCCAAGCCTAATGAGCCGCAACCATCTTTTGTCAGGGGCCGCCCCCATCCACGTGGACCTGGCCTCCCTCGACCAACAAGACCGCTGGGTTCTTTGGAAGACCATCGAACGCAACGGTCAGGTCACGAAAGTGCCTATGCGGCCCGATGGCCAAAATGCCTCAGCGACCAATCCGCAAGACTGGTTCGCCCGTGCTGCCTGCGAAGCGGCGCTGAAGCATGTCGGCGCCTCTGGTATCGGCCTAGTCCTTGGCCCCCTCGACGATGGCACCTGCCTC
>CAIMVB010000107.1 GCA_903844785.1 uncultured Rhodospirillales bacterium
ATAATATGGCCTATGGGCTGCGTATTCGCGGCCTTGACCGCGAAGATATCAAGCGCCGCGTTCAGGAAGCCGCCGATCTGCTCGGCCTTTCCGAATTGCTTGATCGCCGCCCGCGGGAGTTATCCGGCGGTCAGCGTCAGCGCGTGGCCATGGGCCGCGCCATTGTCCGCGAACCCAAACTATTCCTGTTTGATGAACCGCTTTCCAACCTGGATGCGAAGCTGCGCGTTGCAATGCGCGCGGAAATCAAGCGCTTGCAACGCCGGCTTGGCGTCACCAGCCTTTTCGTCACGCACGACCAGGTGGAAGCGATGACTTTGGGCGATAGGCTGGTTGTCATGCATGAAGGACGCGCGGCGCAAATCGCCTCTCCCATGGAGATTTTTGAACGCCCTGCCGATACCTATGTCGCGGGCTTCATCGGCAGCCCAGCCATGAATCTCCTGCCCGCCACCATTACGGAAGATGGCAAGGGCGCCACGCTTTCCGATGGCAACATCATCGCCCTGCCCGCCGGGCAATACGCCACGCGCCCCGGCCAGAAGGTGACACTTGGCATCCGCCCAGAACATATCAGCCTGCCAGGGCCGCTCCGCCTCACCACCGATCTGATTGAACCGCTTGGTTCGGAAAGCGTGCTGCATGGCAAGCTGGCGTCGGGCGAAACCCTCACCCTGCGCCTGCCCGGCGCGCCACCCGCCGCGACGGTTTTGGACATCGCGCTGCGCACGGAACATCTGCATCTGTTTGATGCCGCAACAGGCAAGCGGCTGCCTGCGCCTGGCTAAACAAGGTCACACCTGCCCGCGTTCGATCAGTAGGCGCTTCACCTCATTCTTCGGGACCTTGCCGTAACCGGAACGCGGCAGCGCATCCCACACCACGATCTTCGCCGGCCATTTATAGCGGCCAAGCTTGCCATCCAGATGCGCCATCACCGCTGCCGGATCAATCACCGCACCGGCTTCGGCCACCAGCACCGCGACCCCGCTTTCGCCCCATTTGGCATCCGGCACACCCACCACACAGGCTTCCGCCACAGATGCGTGTGTCAGCAGTGCTTCCTCCACCTCGCGCGGGTACACATTGGACCCGCCAGAGATATACATGTCCGAAGCGCGCCCGGTGATATACAGGAACCCGCGCGCATCCAAATGCCCAAGATCACCGGTATGGAACCAGCCGCCGGCAAAGGCCTTTTCATTCGCGCTGTCATTTTCGAAATAGCCCGCGAAAACCGCAGGCCCGCGCACGCAAATCTCGCCGGTTTCGCCCGCTGGCAGGGACTTATTCGCCGCATCCAAAATCGCCACCTCAATCCCCGTGCGCGGATAGCCGCAGGAACCGATTGGCATGGCGGGATCATCTTCCAAACTATGCCAGGCGGGCGGCAGCACGGTGATATTGCCAGTCACCTCACCCAGGCCGAAATACTGCACCAGGCAAGGACCCAGCTTGCTCAGCGCGTATTTCTGATCCTCCCGATACATCGGCGCGCCGGCATAGATGACATGGCGGAGCGATGAATGATCATGCGTATCCACCGCAGGATCACGGCAAAGCGTGTTCAGAATCGTCGGCACGGTGAACATGTTGGAAACCCGATGCGTCTCAATCAGCCGCCAGGCTTCCGGCACATCAAACCGCTCGCCGGGCAGCAGGATGGAGGCCGCGCCGCGCGCCACTTGCGATAGGGCATGCACGCCTGCGCCATGGGAGAGCGGCGCCACGACCAAGGACGCGTCATGCTCATTCAACCCCGGCATCAGATCGGCGATGTGGTTGTTGATAACGAAAGCCATTTGCCCATGGGTCAGGATGCCCCCCTTGGGCCGGCCCGTGGTGCCGGAGGTATAAAAGAACCAGGCCGGATGATCTCGATCCACATCGGCGGGCACGGTCAGGGGCGCGGCCTGGCCCTCAGCGATCAAATCCTCCCAGGAAAACCCGGCACCTTCACCAATCGAAATATCCAGCACGCAGGCCGGGTTTTCCGCACGGCAAGCGGCGCGATGTTCGGGGAAGGCCGTATCAAATATCTGCGCCTTGCAGCGCGACGATCCGGCCAAATAGGCCGCCTCTGGCGGGCTCAGGCGGAAATTCGTTGGCACCCAAACCGCGCCAATCAGCCAAACCGCCCAGACCCCTTCAAAAATCGCGTTATTGTTGCGCGAGTGAATCAGTACGCGGTCGCCTGCGCCAATGCCGCGCGCCTGCAGCCCGGCCGCGGCGGACGAAGCCCGCGCCGCGATTTCCGCCCAGGACCAGACCTTATCGCGCCAGATCAGGCCCGGGCGGTCCGGCAGGCGGCGGGCGGTTTGCAGCAGCATGGCGCCCAGGTTGGAAGTCGGGATCATGCGGCGTCTCCTTTAGCTGTGCCTTTCAGGCGGTTCGCTTCATGTTTCGCTTGCCCTCAGGCGCGGGCTTGGGCAAGTGGGGATCATAGGTCGAACATCCACAAAGGGAGAAAGACGCCATGACCACCCAATTCGAGGGCGCGACGCGCCGTAACCTGCTGCTCGGCGCCGGGGCGCTTGGCCTGGCCGCCCCGTCTATTGCGCGCGCTCAGGGCCAATACCGGGCCGAATACAAGGTCTCCGTCGTGGGCAATCGCCCGCTGCCGATCTCAGACGGCGCCTTTACCTGGGCGGAACTGGTCACGGAACGCTCCGGCGGGCGGATCAATATGAAGGTCTATCCGGGAAGCCAATTGGTCGGCGGGGACCAAACGCGCGAATTGGTCGCCATGCGTCAGGGCGTCATTGATATGGCGGTGTTTTCCACCATCAATATCTCCCCGCAAATCCGCGAAATGAACCTGTTCTCCCTGCCCTTCCTGATGCCCAATCACCGCGCTTATGACGCGATTATCAATGGGGAAGTCGGGCGCGACCTGTTCGGCACGCTGACCAGCCGCGACGTGACACCAGTTGCCTGGGGCGAGAATGGCTTCCGCGAAATCTCCAACAGCAAGCGGGAAATCCGCAAGCCCGAGGATCTGCGTGGCCTGAAAATCCGCTTCGCGGCAGGCGCCATTTTCAGCGAAATCTACCAGGGCCTGGGTGCCAATCCAGTGCAGATGTCTTTCGCTGATCTGCAGCCGGCGTTGTCCACCGGCGCTGTGGATGGGCAGGAGAACCCGGTCAATCTGTTCCTTGGCTTCCGGATGGATACGCTGGCGCAGAAGCATCTTTCCATCTGGAATTACTGCGCCGATGCCTGCGTTTTCGTAGCCTCCAAGGCGGTGATGGATAGCTTCGCGCCGGCGGATCGGGAATTGGTGATCGCCTGCGCGCGGGAAGCGGCGCAGCGCCAAATCGCGGCATCCCGCAAGGGGCTTGGCATTGATGGGGATCGTTCTTCCATTGAAGAATGCGTCCGCCGCGGTGTTGCGGTGGCGGAACTGACGCCGGCTGAAAAGCAGGCTTTCGCCCGTGCCACACGCCCCGTCTACGACAAATGGGCGCAAACCGTGGGCAGCGCGCTGGTGCAAAAGGCCGAAGCGGCCATTGCGCGCGCGATTGCCTGACGCGCAATGAGTGTCGAGTTGGATCCGGGGGCGAGCCTCCCGGATCCGAAAACCCGCATCCCGCTCAGTTTCGAACGTGTGCTGCTGGCGCTTGCCATGGCGGCCATGGCGTTGATTACGGCGACGAATGTGCTGGCGCGGTACCTCACTAATGTATCGCTGGCGATTACCGAAGAATATTCGGTGGTGCTGATGGTGGTGATTGCGCTGATCGGCACGGCACTCGCCATCGCAACCGGGCGGCATATACGGGTTGGGTATTTCACCGATCTGATGGGCAAGGCTGGGCAACGCCGGGCGGAAATGCTGGCGCTGATCCTTGCCATTATTTGCTTTGGCTTGCTCGCCATTTTCGGCGCCAAGCTTGCCTATGATGAATATCGCTTTGAAGTGCTGTCCAACGGGCTTGGCAATCCGCAATGGCTCTATACTGGCTGGCTGCCTTTGGTCTCGCTTTTGGTCATTGCGCGCGCGGCGGGCCGGCTGATGCGGCTGGCATGCGGAAAGGATGGCTGAGCCATGATCGCAACCACCCTGTTCCTCGCCTTCGCTGTGCTGCTTGCGGGCGGCGTGCCGGTCGCGATTTGTCTTGGGCTTGCTGGCGCTTTCGCCATTTGGCTTGCGGATCAATCAATTATGGCGATGCCGACCAATGTCTATGCCGGCATTGCCAAATATCCGCTGATCGCGATTCCGATGTTCGTGCTGGTCGGCAGCGTGTTTGACCGCACTGGCGTGGCACTTCGCCTGGTGCGCTTTGCCACTGCTTTGGTTGGCGCCGGGCGCGGGGCGCTTGCTTCCGTGGCTGTTTTGGTCGCGATGGTGATTGGTGGCATATCGGGCTCGGGCCCCGCCACCAGCGCCGCGGTTGGCCAGGTGGTGACGAAAAGCATGGCCGAAGATGGCTATCCGCGCCCCTTTATCGCGAGCGTGGTCGGAGCCGCCGCCGCCACTGATATTCTTATCCCGCCTTCTATTGCCTTCATCGTCTATGCCGTTCTGGTGCCGGGCGTTTCCGTACCCGCAATTTTCGCCGCTGGCATGATCCCAGGCATCCTCGCTGGTCTTTGCATCATCGCCGCGGTGGTGATCATTTCCATTCTGAAGGATTTCGGCGGCAAGGCGCGCCAGAAGGAAGCCATTGCTGTTTGGCAGAGCTTTAAGGCGGCGTTCTGGGGCCTGCTGGCGCCGGTGGTGATCCTGGGTGGCATGCGGCTTGGGCTTTTCACGCCAACCGAAGCAGCGGTGGTTGCGGTATTCTATGGGCTGTTTATCGGCTTTTTCATCTATCGCAGCCTCAGCCTGCGCGATGTCTATGAAATGCTCGTGGAAGCCGGGGAAATCTCCGCCGTTATTCTGATTGTCATTGCCCTTGCCACTGTATTCGCTTGGTCCACCAGCACGCTTGGCATTGTGCGCCCGGTTGTGGAATGGGTGGTGGGGCTTGGGTTCGGTTCGGCCGGCACGCTGGCGCTGCTCACGATTTTCCTGATCATTGTTGGGATGTTTCTGGATGGTATTTCGATCTTCCTGATCCTGCTGCCGGTACTGCTGCCAATTGCCGCTGCCTTTCAATGGGACCTGACCTGGTTTGGTGTGGTGCTGACCATGATGATCGCGATCGGCCAATTTACCCCACCCATGGCGGTGAATTTGATGGTATCCTGCCGTATTGCAGGCGTTTCCATGGAAAGCACCGTACCCTGGGTGATCTGGCTGGTGCTGGCCATGACGCTTTCGGCAGTCGCTGTCCTGGCTTTTCCGGATTTGGCGCTTTGGCTGCCGCGCGTGATGGGACTTGGCTGAGGAGTTTTGGCGGCATCACCCGCATCCCATTGCCCAGCAGAAGATTGAAGCTTTCAGTTTCGCGGCGCGCCAATTTCAACCATCAGGCGCTTCTCCGCCTCATTCTCGGCGGCCACATGGGCGCGATAGGCGGCGCTATCCAAGTAACGAAGCGGCATATCAAAGCGCGCGATCGCGGCCAGATGTGCGGGATCATGCAGCGCATCCCGAAACGCATCATGCAGAATGGCGACCACGCCCGGGTCCATGCCGCGCGGCCCGGCAATGCCGTAGCTGCTTTCGCCATCGATCGGAAAGCCAAGTTCCGTCAGCGTTGGCACGGCCGGGAAGCGCGCCGCACGTTCACGCATCCAAAGCGCCAGCGGTCGCACTCGCCCATCCAGCGCCATTTCAGCCCAGGCGCTGGTTTCCGCCGAGAAATGAATATCGCCCGCCAATAGCGCCTGAAGATTGGGCGCCGCGCCCCGGAAGGGTACCGCCACCCAATCAATCCCGGCCATGCGGGCAAGTTGAGTCATTTGCACATCGGAAGTCAGCGCACCGGGCGTGCCGTAGCTGAACTTGCCGGGATTTGCCCGTGCATCGGCCAGCAATTCAGCCAAATCACGCCAGGGCGCATCGGCGCGCACCACAATCCCGCCCATATAGCCAACAAGGCGCAGGATATAGGTGAAATCCCGCATCGGGTCCCAAAGCGGACGATCAGTCAGCGCTGGCAGGCGGAACACCCCATTGGGCATTTGGCCGATTGTGTAGCCATCGGCCCGCGCTTCCCGCGCCATATGCAGGGCACCAAGCGTGCCCGCCGCACCAGGGCGATTTTCCACCAATACTGGCTGGCCCAGGCGTCGTCCCGCCGCTTCACACAGCGCGCGCATCTGCCCATCGGTTGGACCACCGGGCGCCCAGGGCACGATCATGCGTATGGGTCGTTCCGGAAAGCGTGGCTGCGCTATGGCGGGGCAGGCCAACACCAAGCTGGCCGCCAAAAACTTACGCCGTCCGAGCGGCGCAGCATTTCGAGAAATTTCTAAAATCACCCGCAGGACCTACACTAAAGCCGGCCGCCGGGAAATCGCCGCCGGCATGGCCGAAGCCACACCGGCGCGCTTAATTCAGCTGGTCTGCTGAATGGCGGAGAGCAGCCAGCGCTCCTGAGGACCGCTACGGACAAAGGTCCAAAGCTCGGTGGAGGTCTGGCGCTCGGTGGTGCTGCCTTCCACCACCTTGCCGCTTGCCTGTTCGAAGGTGGCGTCCAGCAGGCTGAAGCGCATGGCAAGGGTGGCGTAATCCAGCCCTTCCTCATGCCAGGCTTCGGAAAGATCGCCGCTTTCAAGCCGCACATCGCGTGTTTCATTGCGCCAGCCGCGCGCATCCAAATCGCGGTAATCCTGCGCAAAATAGCCAACCATTTCCGGCGTGGCGTGTTCCCTGAGGCCCTTCAGGTCACGCTGCGACCAGGCGCCATTCACCGCGATTAGGCTTTGTTCGAAAGCCTGATAATCCTGCGGCGTCAGTTGGACATCGCGCGCGGCGGGCGCGGCATAAGCGCCACCTGCAGCCGAACCGCCCACCGGGGCGGGTTCCATCTGCCGTGCATAGCCGGAAGGCCCGGCCATGGCAGGGGCCGGCTGGCGGCGACGGAAGATCCGGAAGGCCAACCAGATCAGCCCGCCAATCAGCGCCACTTGCAGCAGCATGCCAAGCAGCGCGACAAAACCGCCGGCACCGCCGAACAAACCGCCGCCGAACATCATGCCGATCAGCCCGCCCATCAGCAGGCCGCCAGCCAGCGCCCCCATGAAGGAACGCTGCGGCTGCGCTTGGGGTGGCATGCCGGGCCGCGCCGGGGTGCCGGCCTGCTGCGGCGCGCTGGGTTGGGTGGCGGTGCGTTCCATCGGGCGTGCCGAATTAGGCGCCGTTTGGGTCGGCGGCGGCGCGCTATAGGTCCGGCTGCCACGGCTGCCGGAAGACGAATTGCCCCCCGGCTTGGCATCGGCCAGGACCGGCACCAAAGCCATGGCAAAGGCCGCGAAAACGGTCAGAAGAAAAGCTGGTCGACGCATTGGAATCCGGATCCCCCGCATGAAGTAAAGTTAATATAGAGATTTTTTTACCCAAGCGAAGGGGCCAAGAAGCTTCGCACAAGAATTTGTCGCATGCCTGAGCGAAGCACCGAAACCAAGGCAGCGCATTCTTTAGCCTTCGTATACCCGATGCTAGTGAATTTCTGCTAATGATTGCATCAATCATGGACTCTGATCAGTTTCCTGCCGCCGCTTCGCGCACCAGCCCAGCTTCAATCACGGAGGCGCTTCGGCGCGCCATGCGCCCAAGGGACGGGCGTGCGGCCCTTCGGGTGGCGCCAGGGCATCAGCCCGAACTGCAACGGATCATCTTCTGTCTTTTACGAGAGACTGCGGATCTGAAGGGCGGTTCACTACTGGAAATCGCCCCGGATGACTGGCTGCTGACCGAAGCACCTACCCCCGAAGCCGAAAGGCTCCATGCGCTGATCAGCAAATTACTCCCCGAAAGCCAGGTCCAGCTATTGCCGCTTCCGCAATCAATGGCAGTGCTTGGCGGCTTGCTGGGCGCGGTTCCTGCGCCCAAATTCCTGGATCTGCCTGCCCCTGCTCCAGTCTCACTGCTTGGGCTGGAGGCCAGGCTTGGCCGGATCAATTTGGCCCAGGTGGTGGCGCGACGAAGCTATGTGACGCTTTCCGCACAAGGTGATCCAGCGCTGCGGCTCCAGCGCCTTGCCTTGGATACTGCGGCGCTGCGGCGCGCCCTTGGTAATTATGCTGAGGATCCATCGCTGCTGCGCCATGCACAATCGGATCTTCAGGAAAAACTCCTGGCAGCCTTGGGCGAACCCGAAAGCCGAACCGGGCTTCTGGGCGGCGCGCTGGCTGCCCCCCTATTGGTTGATATGCAGGCGGCACTTCTTCCTGAAGTATCTGAAAATAACGTGGATGCCGGGGAAGCCGCCACCAGCACAGCGCTATACGCAACGCTCGCCCTGCATGAAGCAATCAGCCTTGAAAATCTGGCGGCGCGCAGGGCTTTTTTGAAAAGGGATGCCTGGGGCATAGCCATTACGGGGCTATCTGCCGCGGCGCTCACCTTGCTTAACCTGCAAGCACTTCCTGCGGATTTTCTGCTACTGGAATGGTGCGAAGAACTCACGGAAAGAACAAGCGCGAAGCTTTTCGCGCGGCTTGATCCCTCACGCCTCATTCTGGATGCCTGTGATGGAGATGCAGCGATAAGTTTCGGCTTGGGCCTTGGCATTCAGCATTATGGCGGCCCTTGGGTTGAGGATTTGGTCGCCGCCCGGCGCATGAATCTATGCCCCGAGGCGCAACACTGCACCCGCGCGGAATGCCGCAATCGCGGGCTTGCCGCAGCAGCATCCGGGCGGATGGGCTGCCATATGCCGCATTTGCTGGAAGCCGTTCTGCCCAAGGCTTCAGCATGAAAACCGCGCGTACCGCATTCGAAAAGCCCGGCAGCATCCCAGAAGAAATGAATAGCGCGGTGGCTCTTTCCATCGCCGTGCGCGATGCCGTGGCCTTGGAGATC